>JAJCYJ010000162.1 GCA_029262975.1 Saprospiraceae bacterium | reverse complement strand
CCATATCGTACCCTTATAATTTCAGGAGTATATGGTTCTATAAACAGTGTTGCACCATTGGCACCGATGCATTCCAGCAATCCATTCTGCCAGGTGAAAGAGTTTATCGCATTAGGAAATAACTCAGTTGTGTCCAATCGCTCTTAATTTATTGAAGTAATATAAGAGCCGGCATATTAAAAGGTTTAACACCGCCCCCGAATGAGCTGATGACATAATTTTGATCAGCGGACGCAAACATAAAAAGTTTGATGCAATAAATTAAAAGCCTATATGCCTATTTTCGTATTGTCAGGAATACTTGCTCCTTTTTTGACAATAATGATTCCTTCGCGGATACAATAGTGGTCAGTCTCTGAATCCTCCAATTGATCAGAACCAATAATTGTACAATTATCTCCTACACGTACATTCTTATCTACAATTGTATTACGCAGGACGCAATTGTCCCCGATACCCAAGAGCTTTTGCTCTGGATTTTCATCCAAATCTTTTAATGTCTGGTAGTAATCTATTCCCATCAATATGGTATGGTCAATCACAGTGTTCTTGCCAATTCTAGATCGGACGCCAATGATGGATCGATTAATCTCGGATGCATGGATAATACCTCCTCCGGAGATCAATGCATGTGTCATTCTGGTACCAAATATTTTAGAGGGTGATAACATTCTTGAATTCGTATACAGACGATTCTTATTATCATATAAGTTAAATTGAGGAAGATAATCCGTCAATTGTAAATTGGCCTCAAAAAATGAAGAGATGGTTCCTATGTCGGTCCAATAATTACCAAAAGCATAACTCGTCGTTTTGTATTCAGGGCTATGCACAGCATATGGAATGATCTCTTTTCCAAAATCCATAGACTTTGGATTTTCCGCAAATAATTTGCTCAACACGCCAGCGGTAAACACATAAATACCCATAGATGCCAGGTAATGCTTTCCAGCATTGGCATATTCAGGAGCCACCTCTGACGTCCAATCAGGAAGTTTTTCCATAGATGGCTTTTCAATAAAATCTTCTATTACTCCGTCCCCATTAGCCTTCAATATACCAAATGCTGTAGCTTCCTCTGCCACAACGGGGATCGTGGCAACAGTAAGCTGGGCTCCCTTTTCATGATGGTATTTTAAGATTTTTCGAAAATCCATCTGATACAACTGATCGCCAGACAAAATCATAACATGATCAAAATCATGTTTGTTTAAATGTTTGACTGATTGTCTTACTGCATCCGCCGTACCTTGAAACCAATCCATGCTGTCAGCAGTCTGCTCGGCAGCCATAATATCTACGAAGCCTCTGGAAAATTTATCAAATCTATAAGCATTCTTTATATGTCTGTTTAAAGAAGCTGAATTAAATTGTGTAAGCACAAACATCCTGTGGATATCAGAATTCAAACAATTAGATATTGGAATATCAATCAATCTAAACTTTCCTGCTATGGGAACTGCAGGTTTTGATCTGTGGCTAGTCAAAGGATATAATCTTGATCCTGTTCCGCCACCAAGTATTATTGCAATCGTTCTTCTTGCAAGCATATCTAACTGATTAATTGATTATAAATATGGCAATATTCTGCAGCGGACTTACTCCATGAGTAATCGACTTTCATCGCTGCGCTTCTAATTTTTTTATATTCTTTAGAGTCTTTATACAATTGCAGAGCACGTGCAATCGCATGAGTCAAGTCATCAATACTGTCATAGTCAAAAGAAATACCTAACCCACCCGTCTCAAAGTCGATAACTGTATCTTTTAATCCACCTGTCTTCCTTGCAATAGCTAAAGCCCCGTATCGATTAGCAAACATTTGATTCAATCCACATGGTTCAAATCTCGATGGCATGACTATAAAATCTGAAGCGGCATATACCTTATGAGCCAGGGCCTCATTATAACCCATATAACACGCGACCCGCTCAGGAAATTTATCTCTTAAGCTTTGAATAAATTTTTCTAAATAGGCATCCCCCGATCCCAAAATGAAGAAATTTACAAATCCAAAACGAGCAAGGATTCGTTCGATGGAAGGCACTAAAAGATCACCTCCTTTCTGATGGGCAAATCTTCCTATAAAACTGACCAGGGGCACATCTGAAACTCTGTACAATTCTGAAAGTATTTCTTCTTTATTTTCTCTTTTAAATTTATCTACAGAAGAAACTAACTTTTTGTCAAGCAACTCATCAGTCTTTGGGTTCCACACTTCTTCATCGATACCATTTAGAGTTCCGGAAAACTTACCGGGTTCCTTTTGACTCATAAATTGTAATGAAGGCAATTGCTGTTTCATCTCCTCCAGATAGCTCGGGGACACTGTGTTGACATGGTCGGCAAATCGCATCGCGGTTGCTACCGCATCCAACTTACCATCCCATTCTAAATACTGACGAAGGTTAGGAGCAACATGCGGAAACAAGTCTAATCGTGTCCATGGATATCTGCTATTATAAGCTCCATTATGAATTGTATAAAAACATGGAATATTTCTTATGTTTTCGTATGCAGCTGTTTTCTTCACAAGAAAAGGTACGAAACCAACCTGGTGATCATGACAATGAATGATGTCAAATGAAGTCTTATTATTCGGATCACTTAACCATTGCAAGACACTTCTTTGAAAAGAGACGTTACGTTCTGGTTCGTCTTGATATCCATGACCAAATTCGTTCAGATATATTGAGTCTCTATCAAATCTTCCCGGAATATCGACACAATAATAATCAAAAGGCAAGCTTCCTTCTTCGGCTTTATAAACATTGAAATTGGTTGGGAGTCCTTCCATCTCAAAAGATCCTGAATAAACACTTGTCAGCTCATGCGTGTTAAACCACTTTAAATTATATCGCGGGGTGATAACTGTGGGTTTCCAACCTTCTTTACTTATATATTTCGGAAGAGAGCCTACTACATCTGCCATTCCCCCGGCTTTCGCGGGAGGATAACATTCAGTTGAAATATGCAGGACATTTTTATTTGTCATTTCTTTTTAGACTTTAAAAAAACAACCCCAAGTGGTGGCAGCTTTACTTCAATAGAATGAGCGAATCCATGTGACTCTAATTTAGTGCTTTTTACAGTTTTATTAGTATGTGATCCACTACCCCAATAAATTGAACTATTAGAATTGAATATTTCTTTCCAACTTCCTTTTTCTGGAACACCTACTCTGTATTGATCATGTGGTGCCGGAGTGAAATTGCAAATTACAATTATCATTTCCTTGTCTGAATGCCTGATGTAGGACAAGATAGAATTCTTATGATCGCTATGATCTATCCATTGAAAACCTTTTGGTTCAAAAGAGAACTTATGCAGCGCAGATTCATTGACTAATAGACGATTTAGGTCTTTGACTATTTGTTGAATTCCTTTATGTGGCTCATGCTCCAATAATGACCATTCTGTTCCGCGGTCGATACTCCACTCTGTTGTCTGACCAATGTCATCCCCCATAAACAGAAGCTTGTGTCCGGGATGACTAAACATGTAAGCATACAATAATCTCAAATTGGCAAATTTCTGCCATTCATCTCCCGGCATTTTATTAACCAAAGATTTCTTGCCATGAACCACTTCATCGTGGGAAAGTGGCAGAATGTATGACTCTGAATACGCATAAGCCATACTAAAGCTTACCTCATTATGGTGATGTTTTCGATAGATTGGATCTCGTTCCATATATCGCAATGTATCATTCATCCATCCCATCATCCATTTAAAACCAAATCCTAAGCCCTCTTCATGTACCGGCTTTGAAACACCTGAAAAGGCTGTAGATTCTTCAGCCATCATGACGATGCCAGGGAAGGAAGTATAACAACTTTTGTTGAGGTCTTTTAAAAATGAAATTGCCGAAAGGTTTTCATTCGATCCAAACTCATTTGGATCCCATTCTCCTTCATCTCGACTATAGTCAAGATATAACATGGAAGCAACAGCATCAACCCTCAATCCATCTATGTGATAGCGATCCAGCCAAAAATGCGCACTCGAAATTAAAAAGGATCTTATTTCAGGTCTTTCAAAATTAAAAATGAGGCTATCCCAGTCTGGATGGTATCCTTTTTTCGGATTTGGGTGTTCATATACATTGGATCCATCAAAATCAGCCAGCCAACTAGCGTCTGCAGGAAAATGAGCGGGCACCCAATCCAGGATAACACCAATACTTGCCTGATGAAAAGAATCGATTAAAGCCATAAATTCCTGAGGACCACCATATCTGCTTGTTGGAGCAAAAAATCCCGTTGACAAATATCCCCATGAAGGGTAGTATGGATGTTCTGTAACAGGGAGTAACTCTACATGAGTATAGCCCATTTCTTTTACGTATGTCACAAGTTCCTCAGCATGTTCCGTATAATGTAGAGACCTATTTTCTTCGAGTTTCTTCTTCCAACTACCCAGATGTAATTCATATATAGATAATGGAGTACTGTAAGGATCTGAGTCTGCTCGCGTCTTTATCCAATCTTCGTCATTCCACTCATACCAAGTATCCCACGTAATGGAAGAAGTCTTTGGAGCCATTTCAAATAATAAACCATATGGATCCGCCTTATCCCTGACGATTGTGTCATAATTACTGTAAATGCGATATTTATATAATTCACCTCTCTCCATTCCAGGAATAAATCCTTCCCAAATCCCACTACCATCCCATCTTACATGCAAATCATAATCATCTCCTATCCATTCGTTGAAATTCCCTACTAACTGAACGGCACGGGCAGCAGGGGCGTAAACTGCAAAGTAAGTTCCTGCTTGTCCGTCAACTTCTAATTGTCTGCTACCAAATTTTTCAAAGAGTTTATAATGTGTCCCTGACTTAAATAAAAAAACATCGTAATCGGTAAATAAACTATGTGGTAAAACCTTTAATGGCACAGAGTCGGATTTTGAGTTAAAGTGATTTGGGTAAATATAGCGGTTCGATACGATATACTTGTAAAGGACTAGAACAAAAAAAAATCAAGAGAAAATATTCACTGATTAATAATCTTGCCCTAACTGTAAAATCAATTTTCACATCCTGACATATCGACGATAAGGCTAGCGGTAGGTTCAATTTCAAAAGTGGAGTCCAGTAAAACATATGACCTCGACAAATAGTTAATTTGCTTGCCTGAATCGATCAAAGTCCTTGCAATAAGCGTATCAGCGGCATAACAAATTGAATCCGAATCAGTAATTTCCAATATGGAAATACACGGTGGTGGAGTAAGAAATGTCAAAGAACAGACATAATCGAGAATTGAAATGTCTTGCCCAGGAGTGGCACATGAAAAATTGGTAAGATTTGCAATCGAATTATTGTTACCAAGAGCATATGGTATACGCGGCTGAATTTGCTGGATTAAATCAGGCCATATATAAATAGTATCGCTGTTCAAAGTAATCGGTTCGGGAAATGAATATCTGTTCCATCCGGTATCTACTGCTATGTTATCTGTTATGGCCAGGGTGAATTGATCATGCTGGAATGGATGTGCATTGCCAAGCGGCGCACAACTCCAGGATCGCTGACTTTTAATCCATAATCGAGATGAATCACTATTAGTCGTTATTACATTGAGATAATATAATTCTATACTCGCTAATTTGGCTCCTGGAGGAGTGATGATAACCAAGGCGTCTTGATCTGTCATAATTTTAGAACCGGAACCGATCTGTGTGTTGGCCACGATAGATGTATCAAGTGACCAAAACGCTTCCTCAAATTCATAAATATCCAACTTATTTATAAACATGAAAGAGCAGGCGAAGCAACCTAAAAGTAAAAGAAAAATATTTCGATGTAAGTGTATTCGCATAAAGTTAGCCACCGCTTATCATCACATATTACAAAATAAGTTAAAGTATAATATGATGATTTTCACAAGTGTATAACTATTTCCAATAAGTGTCATTTAAAGATTTATAAATGACTTATAACATCTTCCAGGGAGGCTAATTATCAGCTACAAGAATATTGGAGTAAATCGAATCAACGAAATAATATGCTTAGATTACTTCAAAAGTTGACCGTGGATAAATGAATATTTAGAGTAGTTCTTCGACAGGTGTGAAGTCCATATCAAAAGCTTTCGCCACTGCTTCATATACAATTTTGCCGTCTATAATATTGAGCCCTTTGCAAAGAGCAGCATCGTCATTGCATGCTTTTTTCCATCCTTTATTGGCTATTTGAATTGCATAATGCAAAGTAGCATTAGTCAATGCAATTGTCGAGGTATAGGGCACAGCACCAGGCATATTTGCAACGCAATAATGAAGAACACCATCAATAACAAAAGTCGGATCGTCATGTGTGGTAGGTCTACAAGTCTCAATACACCCTCCCTGGTCAACTGCCACATCTACAAGTACAGCACCATCCTTCATATCTTTTAGCATCTCCCGGGTAATTAATTTAGGTGCCCTCGCTCCTGGTATTAGCACAGCTCCAATAATGAGATCAGCGGTTTGACTTAATTTTTGGATATTGTAGGTATTGCTATGCAACGTCTTAACATTGGCAGGCATGATATCGTCCAATTCTCTTAATCGATTCAAGTTAATGTCCAAAATATAAACATCCGCCCCGAGTCCTGCAGCCATCTTTGCAGCTTGAGTACCCACAACACCACCACCCAATATGACAACCTGGGCTGGAAGTACTCCTGGAACTCCTCCTAACAAGATACCTCTTCCACCCATAGGTTTTTCCAAATACTTAGCACCTTCCTGAGTGGCCATGCGTCCTGCCACTTCAGACATTGGAATCAATAAAGGCAATGATTTATCAGAATTTTCTACAGTTTCATATGCAATACAAACCGCCTTACTATCCACCATTGCACGAGTCAATGGTTCATGAGAAGCAAAATGAAAATAGGTATATAATATTTGATCTTTTCTTACAAGATTGTACTCTTTTTCTATGGGTTCTTTAACCTTGATGATCATCTCTGCGATCCGGTATACGTCCTCAATGGTGTCCAACAATTCAGCTCCTGCTTCAATATATAAGTCATCTTTGAATCCACTAGTTTCTCCTGCACCAGATTGGACATATATTGTATGGCCATTTCTCTTTAGGGCTATAACCCCACTCGGCGTAAGTGCTACTCTGTTTTCACTAGTTTTAATTTCTCTTGGTACTCCTATTATCATTTTTGTCAATTATTGCTTAAAAATATAAAATTCAAAGATATTTTTAACTGTTTACCTCACTATATAATTCATAATGACTTATCTATCCTTCGCGGATTATTAGTTAAATTGATCTATTGTTGTTTTTTACGCCAGAGGTGATGAATCAAATTACCGAGAGGGCAACCAAAGTAATAAATGTAGAATACTAAATTATTCATCTATAAACTGTGCTGTATCGAGAGGGTGCCAACTAAGAAATTTTTAGCAGAATGACCAGATTTAAAATAGCACGCACAGTTACCGAGTCAAGGATTTAAAATAATCTTTTAAAATTGGAATATTCTCTTCACGAGGTGTATGAATCTCAATTATTGCAGCGCGTCCGAGATTTTCTCTATACAAGAGGAGAAGCCCTTCTTCTAATTCACCTTTATTGGAAGCACTATAATATTCAACTTCATGTGCCATTGCAATTCCCCGAGCCGACGTATTATGTGCTGCTTCAAAATGTTCTTCCATATGATCTGTTGTATCTGGTCCCTTTACATATCGAAAAATATTCCCTCCTCCGTTATTTATTAGAATAATGCGAAAGTTAGAGGAGATATGTTGATGCCAAAGTCCATTTGAATCATAAAAGAAGGCTATATCTCCAGTAATTAAAGTTGTAAAATCGCCGCTGACAAAGGCATATCCTGCAGCCGTAGAGGTACATCCATCAATACCGCTCACACCACGGTTACTCAGATAGATTAAATCTCTTCTATGATGAAAGAGTTGAGCATATCTGACTGGAGTGCTACTTGCCAAATGCAAAGAGCCATTAGGTATTGCTTTCAATATTTCCGACATAACAAATAGATCAGACCAGGGACATGCATCAATAAAGTCACGATGTCGATCTCTTGTGATTTTTTCTCTCGATTGCCAACTTTTTTTGAATCCTGTTTTTTCGACTGGAATTGAAAATTCAATTATCAGACTTAAGAAATATTCAGGACTGACTGAAATAAGTCTTGTTAATGATTGATATGTATCTATATAGTCATCATAAGGGTCAATATGCCAATGTCCCGGAATATGCATGGCCCTTAGCATAAACCTTATCTTCTTGGATACAATTGCCGCACCACACGATATGACAAGTTCAGGGGCGTAAGATTCGTATTCTGATGGATCGATGCTGTCTATTAATCTATCTATAGAAGGAAGAATATAGTCAGCACGTACATTTGAAGTTGTCTCTGTCAACACTACCACTTGTGGGAGCTGGGCAATGTCTTCGATAAGCTTATCAAATTCAGGTGACCCTGTACGTTGTCCAATAATAATGAGTACCCTCTTATATGAATGCCATTTTTGCCTGATATTTTCAACCTGGTCAGCGTCCAAATAATGAACAGGTTGAATGTGTCCGATTATTTTTGGAAAAATAATCGAATCATCAGACACCAAATTATATAGTGGCTCTCTAAGCGGAATATTCAGGTGAACGGGTCCAAAGACACCACTTGTACAGCAATTGATTGCTTCATTTGCTATCCTGTCATTATACCAGAGGTGTTCTGATTCTTCCGCTTCTTCAATAAATTCATAACTTTTCTTGATGAAATTTTCAAAGACATTTCGTTGACGCATCGTTTGTCCAGCTCTCTGGTCGATCCACTCAATAGGTCGATCAGCAGAAAGGACCAATAAAGGAATTTTCTGGTAATATGCTTCGGCTATCGCAGGGGCATAATTCAAAAGTGCTGTTCCTGATGTACAACATAGGGCTACAGGGCGCATTAATTTCTGGGCAATACCGAGAGCAAAAAAGGCGGCTGCCCTTTCGTCAGGAATGTTGATACAATTAAAATGGTCATTTTCAGCGAAGGATAAAGTCAGAGGAGCATTTCTTGAACCAGGTGAAATCACAACGTATTTTAACCCTTTGGATGCGCATAATTTAACTAAGCGCGATACGGATCGTTTTGATGAGGTCTTGCTCATACTGTGATTAATTTATCAATTACCGATATCAATGTCCGTGCTTTAAGTTCGGTTTCATGCCATTCAGACCCTGCCTCTGAATCCACGGTGATTCCGCCTCCGAGATAAAGACTAAATACATCGGCATAAATTTGCATCGAGCGTAAATTAATGAACAAACTCTGTCTTCCGTCTATGTCCCAAGGTCCAATGTATCCACAGTAAAAAGATCTGTCATACCCCTCATTTTTTTTGATCCAATCCAATGACTCAGATTGAGGAAGGCCGCAAATAGCAGGTCCGGGATGAAGCAGATCCGCTAAGAGCAGTGGATCAGGTACCGATTCAGATTCAAATGTCGTCAATATATGGAGCACTTGTCCCGCCTTAAATGTAGATGGTCCCATTTTGTTATATGAGATTTTTTCAAAGGTTAGGATAGACACGATAAATTCTTCGATGATCCTTTGTTCATGAATTTCTTTATTCCCCCACACGACCTCACTCAAATCCACATCTTTATCTAATTGAGTTCCAGCCAATGCCATGGTCTGATATCCATTTTTTCCTTTTTCCAATAAGATTTCAGGTGATGCTCCACACCAACATCCGCCATCAGGAATATTATATATGAAAACAAATGCATTTGGATATGTCGACTTTAAGGAAACAAACAAATCAAATAAATCCTGAGTTTCTCTTTTTACATTTTTAATTCTTGAAAGGACTACCTTCCGAAAATGCCCTTCTGTAATTGACTCTATAGTAGCCTCAACATAATGAAGATAATCTCGTTTGGGTGTTTCAACCTGACTGCAATCATGGGCTACATCAAATGAAAAAATAGCATTATAAACTACTTCCTGCGCGGTTAAAAATAATGGCCGTTCACCTTTTTTATCAAATCTCTGAAGAATGAAGGCTCCTGTAGGGGATAAATTATTCTCTATCTGTCCTCGAACAAGAATATGGTCTGTTGTACCCGGCAGACTATATACTGCAAAAGCATCCTCCGTTGAAAGTTGTATCTCCTCCTGTTGCCCCAATGTCAGTTAATCGTGTTCACAAATTAAACTACTTATGTAGATTTAAGTTGACTTTAGAGGATATAAGTTTAATTTTCTCTTCACTTTTCCTGTCGGAGTCTCTAATAATTCAGGCACAAAAAACGTCTTTCTTGGTTGTTCTATTTTAGTTAAGCCCGATAGCCTCGTAGACAATTTCAAAAGTTTTTGCGGATCAAATGGTTCTGACTCTATAACTAATGCTATACTTTGCCCAGATAGCTGATCCGGAATTCCCGTAATGAAGAATCTGTGATCGATCCATTTTTCTATTTTTCTTTCAAGAGCCTCAGGATGTATTTTTATACCGCCACTATTTATAACATTATCACTTCTGCCTAACCAACGAAACTGCCCCGCACTATGTAGCTCGATCTGATCATGAGTCCGAATTTCCGGCTCGTCTAGATGATCCCCGTAAATTACTAAGTCACCATCTTGCTCACTAAACCGTACACCCTTAAGTGCTTCGAATATTTCATTTTTTTCAAGTCCGTTTAACCTGTTTATAGCAATATGTGTGATCGTCTCCGTCATACCGTATGTGCCATAAATAGATGTATCTAAGTTTTGAATTTTTTTAAGTAATGATTGAGAAACCGGCGCTCCTCCGACAATGATTTTTTTAATGCGATTTATGAGAGAAGGGTAACTATCTAAGGTCCCTTCTAACTGCATAGGTGTCATCGCGGCAAAATCAACGATACCCTTATAACTTGAAGTAAGCACAATCTTAGGTTCTATACAAACCTGATCTAATCCAATAGTCAAAGCCCTGACAAGCATCATCTTCCCTGCAACAAACTTTACAGGCAAACAATTCAATGTCATCATTCCTGGACGGAGTTGGAATCTTTGAGCTGTCTTTCTGGCGCTAGCTTCCATTGACTTCTTAGAGTGCACTATGTTTTTCGGAATACTGGTCGAACCGGAGGTCTTAAATGTTATATATTCAGCAGGATCATACCATTCGATTATTGCATATGCCAACTCTTGGATCCAGGGTGCCTCTGATTTATTATTTATTTCATGAGCCCAATCAAGTAGTTCTTTATCCTGTAATTGATAACCTCCAATTATGAACTTCATGATGTGATTTTACTAAAAATTGAAAGATCCCAGTTTCCTTCAGGATCATACCAAAGACTAGCGTCTTTAACATAAAGTGGAGAATTAATATTATTGGTAAATAGCCCACCAGTACCAAGCCCCTGAGGCATTGTGATCTCAAATGTCGAAAGCCATTGAGCGATCGCATTTAGTCCAATATTTGATTCAAGAGCTGAAGTTGCCCACCATCCAATTTTCCGCTCTTTTGCAAGTGTAATCCATTCTTCTGCCTCTGACCAACCACCAACCAGGCTGGGTTTCAGGATTATATAATGCGGTTTAATCAATTCAAGGAGTGCAACTTTTTCACTGTTAGTTTTAATGCCGATTAACTCTTCATCTAATGCTATTGGCAAAGGGCTGACAGCGCACAAATATGCCATTTCAGACCATTGATTTGGTCTTATAGGCTGTTCAATAGAATGAATATCTAACGCAGCCAGAAGTCGCAATTTATCCAATGCTTCCTTTGGGGTAAAAGCGCCATTCGCATCAACTCTTAATTCAATGTCACTATCTGAAAACTGTGTTCTTATATATTTAAGTAAAGACAACTCTTCACTAAAATCGATGGCACCTATTTTCAATTTTATACAACTGTATCCCTGTTTAATTTTCTCCTTTATCTGAAGGAACATTTGATTTTTGGTGTCCATCCAAATCAGTCCATTTATTGGGATACCACTTTCGCCGCGTAAAAAATCATTTTCAAACATTTCACATGGATGCTTACAATGAGAACTTTTGATAAATGTTTCTATACCGAATTTTACGGCAGGGAAATTAGAAGGAACGCTCCTTAGTACAGAATGAGGTACATCGGAGAGTGCTCTGGAGATCGTGGCCTCAATGCTTTCTGGGTAGTCAGGACTCAAATTTTGTATCAGACTACATTCTCCTATCCCTACTAGGTCATCATTCACTTTAGCAACGATCATCCAAGAATCTTTCGAATACAAGACTCCTCTCGATGTTCCACCCGGACTCTTAAAATCTAATGTATGTGGAATAATAGTATATGACATAAAGACAAATGTAACAGAGACTATTGAAAATTGCCTAACTGGCAACGAGTATGAGTAATAGAAGTGTCTATATTCGCTTTAAGGAAAATACAAAAGTGTGAATCAATTAGTTCAAAAGGCATTTGACAGTCGAGCATTCAGAGAAACAGGACACAAGTTAATTGATCAGCTTGCTGATCATTTAGACCAATGTAAAGAAGGAAACAATCCTGTATTGTCATATATACATCCGGATAAAGAGTATGAGTTTTGGAAAAATTATCAATTAAAAGACGCGAATATATTCTTTAGCGACATTATAGATCGAAATATTCATGTCCACCATAAGCATTATATAGGTCATCAGGTTTCTGCTCCTGCCCCATTTGCAGCTTTAGCAGGGCTGGTAGCCGACCTTCTAAATGATGGCATGGGCATTTATGAAATGGGTGCTGCAGCTACTGCTATTGAACGTGTCGTGATTGAAGAATACACTAAAGCTATAGGCTTTGACAATCAGGCAAGTGGTGTATTGACATCTGGTGGGACGTTGGCCAATTTAACCGCGCTTCTCGCTGCGCGGGCACACTTTTCTTTAAGATTTCCAGATGAAAAACCATTTATTATTGTCTCAGATCAAGCCCATTACTGTATTGAGCGAGCAGCGATAACTATGGGTATGCAAGCAAGCCAGGTAATAAAAATAGGAACAGATCAATCCTTCAAGATAGATATTTCATTATTACAATCACAGGTTGATTCAGTTCTTAAACGTGGTGACCATATTATGGCGATTATAGCGTGCGCATGTTCGACATCGACTGGAAGTTACGACGAACTGGAAGCAATAGCCGCAATTTGTCAAAGAAACGAGATCTGGATGCATGTAGACGGGGCACATGGAGGAGGTGTTATCTTTTCCCATAAATATAAACATCTCTGTAACGGACTCAACAAAGCAGATAGCATTGTGATCGATGCACATAAAATGATGTTGACTCCGGCTTTGGCAACTGCTGTAGTCTTTAAAAGACCCGAAGATTCCTATAGATCACTAGAGACAGAAGCATCATATTTATTCGAACGGAAAGAAGCTGAATGGTACAATCTCACTAAGAGAACTTACGAGACTACCAAATACATGATGAGTATTAAGATATTTCTACTAATGCGTCTCTATGGCAACGAATTATTCAGTTCGTTCATCACCAGACAATATGATCTTGCACGAGAATTTGCCCAATTAATAGAAAAACATAAATCATTCGAGTTAGGACATAATCCGATGAGTAACATAGTCTGTTTTAGATATTCTGCCTCGGGTATAGATTATAATTTTCATAATAAATATATTAGAGAGAAATCACTTCTGGATGGCCAATTTTACATAGTACAGACTACATTAAAAGATCAAGTTTTTCTACGTGTTACAATAATGAGTCCACACACAACTATCCATGATCTCAAATCACTGCTGAGATATATTATTCTAATTGCGGAAGAAGTATAGAATTATCTATAATTCCTGCTCATCTCGCGTTTTCACCTTGATACAGTTTAATTCAAATTAATTATTAGTCGAGCGATATCAGAAAAACAATCCTTTAGTTATCAAGGATGCGTTTTATCATCAAACTTGGGTTTTAGTCAAATTGAATATAGGACGACGCCGAAAATGCAGTCCATATCGTCAATCTCATTCTTAAAAATGCCTGCCTGCTCGACCGAGGTTCTCATGGCCAGACAGGCCTACCTGCTCGACCGGAATCTCACGGAAAGGCAGGTTCACCATAGCTATAGCTACGAGCACACCCGTATTCGCGGCCTGCGCACCTCTGGTATGTTCCTTCACTTCGAATGCTTTTTGTAGGCGACTCTTGGGGATTGTTCAGATATGCCTCGGTCTCAACAATTCATATTTACATTTTTTAGACATCGACTTATAATCAAATTGCTATTACGCCTCTATGTAATGCCATGTCTATAATTATACTTAATCATAGACTAGTGCATTCTATTTATCATTTGAAATTATGGTAATGATAAATAATTTAGAAATAATTACTTCCGCGTAGTTACCTTTTTAAAATATATCCTACTAATAGAATAGAGATTTCATTCGGACACAAAGGTGTTCAAGTTAGTGAGGTCCATAATCACAGCATTGTTCTATAGACAATTCAATTAAGCTCATTTTCTAATATTAAAAACTTTAACTATGAATACAGTTAAGCAGAATCCCTATGTACTTATCGTAGGTGATGAAGGGGATGGCATTTAAGCCAAAATAGGAAGATTGCGTAATAATATTGCAAGAAAATGATTTGAATATTATTCTTATCCTTAGTTTTTATGCATCCAATTATGCAATCTTCTTTTTAAATGTAATTGCAATATTTATCTCCCAGGCATAAATGTAAATTTCAATACATTTTAATTTGCTCCCCAATCCATTTTCGGTGATAAATATTAATCTTCTGACTTAGAAATGCCTGAATTTCTGCTCCATCTCTGTGCGTGCATAAAAATGTGAGTACTTTTAGAAAATTAAGTTGCCCTTCCAAAGTGCCTTGAGAAATTCTATTTTTATTTCGTTTTAAGTAAAGAGAGTAATTTCTAATTTGGTCCAGAACTTCAGTTGGATCATCTTCAGCTAAATGATATGAAGACCTAAGAACATAGGTCATTACTCTCGCATTCAGATCTGAAAATCGTCTTAAGGGATTATTAAGATATTCAATTACTCTGTGATGTTCTCCACAAGTAAAGTCTATAATTGTTTCAACTATTATTTTTCCACTCTTTCTTTCAGCTTCGTATAGTTTGATTTGAAATTCTTTGGCAAACTCCCTTGCTTCGTCTATTTTTCCTAAGGCACATAGAAGAGAGACATCATTGATAAATGTACTTAAGGGGAGACTCTTATTATATCTGACAAGGTTTTTCTTATAGGCCTCATCCATTACATCAATAATATTGTCTACAGCAGTCAAATCTTTATTGCGCCACTTTCGACTTAGGGCCTTTCTAATATGAATATAAAATGCAAGGTTTAGTCTTTCTCCATAATTATTGTTTGCATCGAACAATACCGATTTTAGCTTTTCTATGTCTTCAATACGACCATGGCGGAAAACCGCTTCCAACAAAGTTAAATGACCGTATAATTCATCATTGGCATATTCCCGCTCATAATATTTATTCAAATCTATTTGT
>JAJCYJ010000161.1 GCA_029262975.1 Saprospiraceae bacterium | reverse complement strand
TATAAATGGAATGATTGGAATACAGGTTCGAGTTGGCTTTGGATCACCTTTTCTAATAATGATGATGGTAATACAGAAGTCAAATATTCCTTAGTTCCGGGGACCCACACTATTGATATTGCTTATAGAGAAGATGGTGCACGGATTGATAAACTTCATTTAACCATAAATGGGACAGTTCCAACCGGTGAAGGTGAAACAGCAATCAATTGTGGTAGAACATTAACGTACAATCTCTTTCTTCCTTTTAATATCCTGAATAAGTAAAGTTTCGTAGATTTTATCCAGGCTATGAGTTGTAGCTTTTACACCCAGTTGATTTTGGGCTTTCAGACTGATTTCTTGTCGATTTTGTTTAATGTTACTTGTGTACTCAATCATTTGTGCGAAGGAATTTAGCTCCTGGTCTTGAACAATATGCACGCCAGGCAATTTTGACATTTCCTGAATTCCAGAATTGTCATAAGAGATTACAGGAAGGCCACAGCATAATGCCTCAGCGATCACTATTCCAAAGGTTTCCATTTTGCTAGGATGAAGCAGCACATCGCTTTTAGCTAACAAAGAAGCTACCTCCCATTTTCTTAATTGCCCAAAAAAGAACACCTGGCTTTCAAGTTTTAAATCTTTCACAAGTGACTTTAAATATCCTTCTTCCGGACCTGTCCCCACAATTGCTAACTTCAATTTAATTTTAGACGATAACCTGGAAATGGACTTTATTGCGTGATCCACTTGTTTCCGCGGTATTAAGTCTCCAATACAAATCGCCGAAAATTCATCTCCGGACTTTCGGACAGAACTCTTAAATAATTTTGTGTCTATAAAATTGGAAATAACTTCGACCTCCTTCGATATTTTCTTTTTAAGACATTGTTGAAGTGCGGTACTTACTGCAGTTATAACATCAGCATTTTGAAAAGATTCAATTCCCACTTTGTGATGATACGCACTAATTGACCTGTCCATCCAGCCAGTATAATGTTCCGTAACAAGAAATGGAATATGGTACTTTTCTTTTATTATACTCGACACGATGCCTCCCAGATATGTATGAGCGTGAATGATGTCTGGCATTCCTCTCATTTTAAAATAAATTTCTATCCACTGTACATATTTACGGATCCATCTTCTAAACCCTGGAATATTGTTTTTTGGCCAAAAGGGACCTGAGATAATGAAATCTACATTTCCATTTCGATCACTTTGAAGATGATATCCGCTAGTTAATTGCAGGTTTTTGAGATAACGAATGTTCAGATCAGCATATACGAGGTCCATCACATATCCTTCCTCACGGAGAAGATGCACCTGGTTCCGGATAAAGTCTCCGTTAAGTGGTTCCATTATACTCGGATACCAGCCGGGGATAACCAATATTTTAGAACTACTTCTGATCAATTAAAGAGTATCATAAGATTTCGATGAAATTTGAATAACATATTCTGCTGTGACTATAGTAAAAAGATTTCAGGAACAAGGCTTCTATCTCTAGCATAATTTTCATGACATCCTGAATTTTTGTAATATAAACTACTTTGGCCAAGCGACTATAGGGATTATCAGCAACTTACGATTACTATGAAAAGATGAATAACCTATTTACCTTACCCTTCCTAAATAATATCACAATTTTTTTGCACTATACTCACCCACTTGAATTTTGATATATGTAATGCTCCATATAACGCCTATTATTATTAAGCGGCCTCGTAGACGAGACATTTAAATAATTTGGCGTATACTTCTATAGACATGCTTGAATATCACAAATAGCTAATTTATTACTATCGACTGTTCCGTCATTATACCGCACTATAACCAAATCACACATTTACGGATTTGTCTCAACGCCCTGTTGGTGCAAAATACTGAGTACAACTTTGAAATTATTGTTGTAGACAATAATTCAACAAGTATTGATACTTTAAAAAGTGAATTTCAAAGTATTAATTGGTTGTCAAATGAAATTCTTAATCCTTATGTTTCTCGCAACCTTGGAATTGAAAAGGCCCTGGGCGAGTTTATTGGTTTATTAGATGCTAAATGCAAACCATCACCGACGTGGTTGCAGACAGGATTGACAAAACTAAAAAGAGGTAGTATTTCGATTATTGCCGGTGCATATAATGTGATTCCAGCGACCTCCTCCGGCAAAGACCTGGTATATGGATTGCTTTATCTCAACAACCAGAAAAATGTACTCAAAGGCTATGGAGTTACAACGGGCAATTTATTGATAAGGAAATCTGTATTTACAGAGATAGGACTTTTTAATCGGAAATTCGTCTCAGGAAATGATATAGAATGGACGCAAAGAGCACTGAAGTCAGGGTATAAAATAATATACTTCCCAGAAACTTCTGTTGAATATGCCGGTCAATCTTTTGATCAGATGTGTGATTCTGTAAAAAAATATATGACCGGGATTACAGCTCAGAATGGATCAACGCTACAACATATTTCTTCGATCTTTAAATATTTACTGCCTATGAGAATTAAGAATTTTAAAGAAGCATTACAATATCGTAACCTTGATAAATTGTCCTGGAAGAACAAGTGCTACCTTTGGCTATTAGTATGGAATATGAAGTCAAGGATGGCATTGGCATACGCACAAAATTTAATAAAATAAACTCATCTAAATCAACAAAAAACAAAGATATACCGAGTTTGTCACAGACAACGCAGTCCCTATTTTTTATCAACCATGGTATCTGGATGTCGTGTGCGGAAAAACCTCATGGGACGTTGTCCTTTACATTCAGAATAATGAAGCACTAGGAGTTTGGCCATTTTATAAAAAAAAGAAATATGGGCTTACTTACATGACACAACCCCAACTTACTCCTTATTTGGGACCATTTATCATTCTACCTCCCGGGTTGACTAAATCGACCACGATTCTCAAGTATCACAAAAAGATATTGCATTCCCTGGCAGAAGAGCTGCCTTCAGCGCTATTACATATTAGCCAGGGAGATCCGATGTTTCAGAATTGGTTGCCACTGAGTTGGAAGGGGTTTAAACAAACTACAAGGTATACCTATCGAATTGACCTCAATAAGTCGTTAGGAATTTTAAATGAAGAACTTGCCGATAAGACAAGAAATAGAATAGAAACAGCAAGTCAGCAAGTCAAGGTCAGAAAGTCCTTAGATTCAAATCTTATTTTCGATTTAGTTCAAAAATCATTTGCACGACAAAATCTCAAAGCTCCAATTACCAGGGAGTTTTTTATACAACTGGATCAATCTTTATTGGAGCATGAGGCAAGAGAAGCCTATGTGGCCTATCATAAGAACGAAGCAGTGGCCGTCGTCTATATAATAAACGATCTGGAGACATCCTATCTTTTATTAACAGGAAGAGCTGAAACAGATCCGGGAGGAGCGGTAGGGCTTTTAGTGTGGCACGCAATCGAAAATGCTAAAAAATCAGGAAAATCAATTTTTGACTTTGAAGGAAGTATGATAGAACCTATTGAATCATTTTTCAGATCATTTGGTGGTCAATTAACACCCTATCACAGGCTTTATCGCACCCCTG
>JAJCYJ010000160.1 GCA_029262975.1 Saprospiraceae bacterium | reverse complement strand
TTAAGCGGTGAAACGTCTGCAGGAGGAAAAGGCAGAATAGAATGGGTGCTCAATCGACCCGTAGATGTGTTTGTACTTGAACTGGGAGCCAATGATATGCTCCGGGGTCTTAGTATTGAAGAAACAGAAAAGAACTTAAATGCAATCCTCGAAAAAGTAAATGAACTGAGTCCTAATGCAAAAATCGTCATAGCAGGTATGGAAGCTCCGGCAAATATGGGCCCGGAATACAGTGCACAATTCAAGAACATTTTTGCTTCCCTCGCGACCGATTATAAAGCTGCACTTATCCCCTTCTTGTTAGAAGGCCTAATGGGATCTCCTGAACTGAGTATAGGAGACAATAAACATCCCAATGCGGAGGGTCAAAAGATAGTTCGTGAAAATGTTTGGCGTATAATTCAACCGCTTCTAAAATAAATCTCCACATACTAAAATTGAATTGAAATCTTATATTATCAATTCATGTTATACGACTTCTACACTATACATCAGCCTCTTGCATGAAGAAATCTATCTTATCAATGGCATAGATTAAATAATTTTGGTATTTTAGATGATTATTTAAAGCCATCCTTAGGTTTATATCAAACGAATTCAAAGGTTGGCTTACCATGTTCTCTAAGTTTTTACAGCACAAATTGTCTTGCATTTTCAGCATTGGGTTATTCTCTGACCGGCATTTTGATTCTGAACTTTTCCTTGGTTTGTCAATTAGATTTCATTTATCTGTTAATGATAATCGTGTTTTGTATTTCGATACACGATCGACTCAAGACAGCACTGAATCTTTAACAACTCTATACAATCCGGGGTTTCAGCCAAATCAAGATTTACGAGTAATCACATGCATCTACTGTCTTCAACCAAATAAAGCATATGACATTCAGAGACATCGCGTACTACCCCTATTATGAAAAACAAGACATACTTCACGCTCCTGTTAATCACGTTGACAACCATTCTAAGCGGTCAGATCTCCTTGATTGAATATGGTTCAACCTGGAAATACCACGATTTTGGTTATGAACCGGAACCACAAAACACCACCTTCTGGGCCCAAAACGAATATGACGACACAGCATGGCCATCAGGCAACGGTCAACTGGGGTACGGCGATAACGACGAAGAAACAATAGTTAATGACAGTGCCATTACTGCCTATTTCAGGTATAGTTTTGGTCTCATAGATCCAGCAGTATTCGATAGTATTTCGATGAATCTAACCTATGATGATGGAGCGATCATATATTTAAATGGAGAGGAATTGTGGCGCGTCAATATGCCGGCAGGCTTAATAGATTATAACACGTTCTCAGAAAGTCAAAGTGTCGATAATGCTTCCGCACATAAAAACTTTGCCAACTATCTGGTCAGTGGTACAAATGTCATAGCGGTTGAAGTCCACCAACGAAGTCATAGCAGTACAGATCTGAGTTTTGACTTTAAAATGACGGGATTCAATGCAGGACAAGTAGTTGTCACCCGAGGACCTTATCTTCAGAAATTAAGTGATGCTGCCATAACTATCCGATGGCGAACTGATAATACCACTAATTCAATTGTGCATTATGGTCTGGTTCATGATAATCTCAATATGACTGCGACTGCACAAGATGCAACCACAGAACATGAAGTTAGCATAACAAATCTGAATCCTGATACAAAATACTACTATGCACTTGCTGACACAAATGGTCTTGTAATGCCTGGATCTCCTGATATGTACTTTAAGACAGCACCTCTGCCTGGAACGACAGCACCAGTAAGAGCGTGGATATTAGGAGATTGTGGCACCGCCAATGAAAGCCAAAGAGCTGTACGGGATGCTTATTACAATTATACGGGAGATGCGCATACCGATATGGTATTATTTCTCGGGGATAATGCATATACCACCGGCACAGATAATGAATATCAGACTGCCCTATTTGAAAATATGTATGAGACCAAATTGCAAAATACAGTTGCCTGGTCTTCTCTGGGTAATCATGATGGACTTTCGGCAAATTCTAATCAACAGACAGGGCCATACTATGATATCTTCAGTTTTCCAACTTATGGCGAATCCGGGGGAATCGCTTCCGGCACAGAAGCATATTATTCCTTTGATTATGCCAATATTCACTTCATCTCTCTTGATTCATATGGCTCTGACAGGTCGGTGCAAGGTTCTATGTATAGCTGGTGTCTGGCTGATATCCAGAATACAACAGCTGATTGGATCGTAGCATTCTGGCATCATCCACCCTATTCCAAGGGATCACATGATTCGGATTCTGAGATTCAGTTAATAGAAATGCGCGAAAATTTTCTTCCGATGCTGGAATATTTTGGTGTCGATCTTATACTCTCAGGACATAGTCATTCTTATGAAAGATCGTACCTGTTAAATGGACACTATGACCATTCGGATAATTTTGATCCGATACTACATACAGTTGGTTCATCAGGGTCAGGAGATGGAAAGCCAAACGGAAATGGATCTTATGTCAAGACAACTAATGGATCTGAAGCTGGAAAAGGAACGGTTTACATCACGACCGGATCATCTGGAAAGACGACTTCCGCACCTCTGAATCATAAAGCTATGTATTATTCCGTAGCTTCTTTAGGGTCTTGTATACTGGAAGTTGAGGGGGACCAAATGGAGGTGAAATTTATAAGAGAGACAGGTGCAATTGAGGATTATTTCATCATTCAAAAAAGCCCGGAATGCATCGTGGGTGATCAATGTGACGATCAGAGTGAATGTACTACTGGAGACGTATATGACGATGAATGTAATTGCCTGGGCATATTTCAGGATGCTGATGATGATGGTATCTGTGATATGCTTGACCAATGTCCAGACTTCAATGATGACTTATTAGGCACAGCATGTGATGACTTGGATAGTTGTACAGTAGATGATATTTTTACTCCGGAATGTCATTGCATAGGCACTTATTTGGATACTGATGAAGATGGTGTGTGTGATGCCTTAGATGTTTGCCCCATGCTTGCCGATGACCTGATAGGTACACCATGCAATGATGAAAATGGATGTACTATTGAAGATGTTTATACATCTGAATGCACGTGTTCCGGTACTTTTCTTGATACGGATAATGATGGCATCTGTGATGCAGAAGACCAATGTCCTGATTTTGATGATCATTTAATAGGAAGTGCATGTGATGATCTCGATGCTTGCACGGTAGAAGATATAATTACAGCCAACTGTAATTGCGCAGGTATGTATCTGGATACTGATGAAGACGGGGTTTGCGATGAATTCGATATTTGCCCTATGTTACCGGACAGTTTAATTGGAACACCATGTGATGATCTGTTAGGATGCACAGTAAATGACTTATATACAGAAAATTGTGCATGTACCGGCACATTCCTCGATGCAGATGAAGATGGTATATGTGATAGCGAAGATCAATGCCCCGATCAAAATGACGATCTTATTGGCACACCATGTGATGATCAGAATCCATGCACCACCGAAGACATATACAACGAACACTGTGCTTGCGCAGGAAGACTACTTGATGCTGATGAAGATGGCATTTGTGATCTGGAAGATGATTGCCCTGGTTTAGATAATGATTTAATCGGAACACCATGTGATGATGGTGATCCATGTACAACAGAAGATTTTTATAGATCTAATTGTGGCTGTATCGGTGCTTATCACGATTCTGATAATGATGGCATATGTGACCCGTTAGATCTTTGTAATGGGCTTGATGACGAACTGATCGGCACCCTTTGTAATGACGACGACGTGTGCACTGTTGATGATATTTATACAGAAAATTGCACTTGTGCCGGTCGATATATAGATGAAGATGGAGATGGATTTTGTTTCGCTGAAGATCCGGATGATAACGATAGCTGTATTCCTGATAATGCTTCTTCACAATGTAATCCTTGTACTGAAATCATTTATGACGATTTTGAAAATGGTTTTGGCCATTGGATAGATGGTGGAAATGATTGTGCCCGGGTCTCAGGAAATTCCCGGTCTGGTCTGTATAGCGTGAGAATCAGAGATAATTCAGGTCCTTCCTCGTCATTATACACCAAAAATCTTGACTTGGCCGGTCATGTCTCTATCAACCTGGAGTTTTCTTTCCTTACGATTAGTATGGAGCAAAATGAGGATTTCTTTTTAGAACTCTCGACAAATGGAGGCGATACTTATAGCAAAATAAAAGAATGGAAGAAGGGCACGGATTTCGTAAATAACAAAAGATATTTTGAATCAATAATTATAGATAATCTAAACCTTTCGGATCAAACCCGATTGAGATTGAGATGTGATGCTTCTAGCAATAACGATCAGGTCTACATAGATGACATCAAGGTCTCCTCATGTCGGTATGCATGTAGTCCAGGTCTTCCATGCAATGATGGATCTGACTGTACAAGAGATGACACTTATAATTCAGATTGTCAGTGCGTCGGTATATTTATGGACAGTGATGAGGATGGTGTTTGCGATGAAGTAGATATTTGTCCCGGCCTTAATGACCAGCTCATAGGTACACCTTGTGATGACAATGACCCATGCACAACCGATGATCGATATAACGAATCTTGCGATTGTGCAGGTGTCTTTATGGACACTGATGAAGATGGTATATGTGATGAGAGAGATCAATGTCCGGAACTCAATGATCATCTTATTGGTACTTCATGTGACGATGACGACCCTTGTACCATCGACGATACTTATAATAATGATTGCCACTGTGCAGGTGTGTACCAGGATTCCGATGATGACGGTATTTGTGATGTAGAAGACAGATGCCCCGGAATATTTGATCAGTTAATCGGTACCCCTTGTGATGACGGCGATGCATGCACGACAGAAGATATTTATAATAGTAATTGTCAATGCTCAGGTGTGTATACCGATCAGGACGGTGATGGATTTTGCATTGGTGCTGATCCTGATGACAGAGACGCCTGTAATCCAGATCCTGAAGATGAATTATGTGGTACATGTCCTGAAAGAGACAGACAGAGCTTTGAGACTGAGCTGGGCATTTGGAATGATGGGGGTAGTGATTGTGCAAGAGTATCTGCCTATCCGAATCATGGGACGTACAGTATGAGATTGCGGGACAATTCAGGTATCAGGTCTTCTATGTATACTGAACGTATCGATTTATCGGATGCTGAAGAATTAAGATTCAGTTTTTCATTTTATGCCATAAGTATGGAACAGAATGAAGACTTCTTTCTTGAGATTTCGACTGACGCTGGAGCATCATTCGATAAATATAGAGAATGGGATTCGGGAAAAGATTTTCTAAACAATACGAGATACGAAGTATCTATAGTCATCAATGATGTGCTATTCAGCCATAGCACTGTCTTCAGAATCAGGTGCGACGCTTCTAATAATAATGATCAAATCTATATAGACGATGTAGTGCTTACCTACTGTAGTTTTACAACTGGGCTTATTCGCAATAAAGAAACAAGAAAGAACAGTAGTATCGAAGTGTGGGACGACCATCCAGGAATGGTGATATATCCAAACCCTGCATCAGATCTGATTAAGATTAATATTTCAATTACTGATAAAGCTGGTGGAACATTTTACATCTACAATCTGCAGGGTAAAAGAATGTACTATGCTTTTATAAATACGAAGGAGGAGACAATTGAAATAAATGCTGAAAATTGGAATGAAGGTATTTATATCGCGTCCATTACTACAACTGAAAATAAATCTGTACAGCACAAATTAGTGATTTTGAAATAATTTGTAATTAGAAAAATGAGGGATCTGAATTTCGTTTTTCGAGATGTCACCATTTTTGCCAAAAGCAAAAATGCCGCCAACTCTTTTCAATTAATTCTCCATTCACCACGGGTGCCACTTCGTTATACCCCTGGCTATGATATATCGTCCTTACAGGACTTTTCTCAAGGATTATTTTGAGAATTCATGGTTTGAATAGTCCTGGAGTGCCGACACATTTTAGCCAGGGTTGCCAGACCCTTGTTTCAAAGGGTATAAATATGGGCTCTGTTGGAGCGACAGTTTAGTACAAAAAACCTACTTCTGGTCGACACTTTCTAACAAATTCGGCAAATGACCATTATCCGGGTCGGGTTAGTTCTGAATTTCGTTTTTCGAGTTGTCACCATTTTTGCCAAAAGCAAAAATGCCGCCAACTCTTTTCAATTAATTCTCCATTCACCACGGGTGCCACTTCGTTATACCCGTGGCTACGATATATCGTCCTTACAGGATTTTTCTCAAGGAATATTTTGAGAATTCATCGGGTAAAAACCTGCTACCAAGCAATCCTGCTAATTAACTCAATGGCTGGATATGCTCACAAGACCACACTCCCACCCTTGACAGTATCTTGTACCCCAATGCACCCGCATACATCTGCGATTATAAAACCCGAAACCAGACCTGCCTCAGTATAACAAGCACAGATAACATGGAAATTAGAAATGCCAAAAAATCAACTCTCTCTCTTTTTCAAAGTCATCAAGAAAGCCACAACATCTCTTATTTCTTTCTTAGTAAGAATAGTAGTCATATCGGTCATCCCTGACATGGCATCAATCCGCTCACTTACATCTTCTGCTGCTACTTCTATCATATTATTTTCAGCA
>JAJCYJ010000159.1 GCA_029262975.1 Saprospiraceae bacterium | reverse complement strand
ATTAACCATGCCAAAAGGCCTGGAAGCTGAAGAAAAGTAAAACCATCTTGAGTTAGCCGCATCTAGAAAAGGATATACCATATCTACAGGAGTATCCGGAATAATATATTCGTCAACGTTTTTCTGCTGGCAGGAAGTTATTAAAAATAAGCATTCTATAATCAGCAGAAAGTATAGAACTCCTGAATTTTTCAAATTCATCTAAGCGTCTTTATTTAAAAAACTAAAATGCGAAAAAATGACGGTATTGACTTTGGATGGCTTCATTAATTTTAATTATTAATGTAAATTATATTATGACTTGATAAGCAGGCATAAATACTTGTAATAATTGAGCAGGAATTCTTCCAGCCACTCGATATATTTATAACAAAGATAAATTTCATTAAGTCTAAAATTAGTTTGTTTAAAATGCATTTTATAAAATTCAATGATGTTCCTGTCATTAAATTCTGAAAGGCTTTCCGGAGTAATGCAAAATTTGCATTTTTCGTGTAAATCTTATTCGATAAATAACAGATTTAAATTTGCAAACAGTATTTTGGACTTTGCCAATTAACGAGCAGTTTATGAATCAAATCACTTATAAAGAGTTGAAAAGTGTTTTAAATAAAATCTTGATCAAGACAGGTTTTGACGTGAATGACGCAGAATTGTGCGCCACTATATTTTCAAATTCTACAGCCGACGGATATCACTCACATGGTGTCAATAGATTTGCAGAATTTATAAAATCGATTACCGATGGTTATGTACAGATTGATGTTTCACCAGAAAAGTTATTGAGCCTTGGCAGTTTTGAAAGATGGGATGGAAAGTTAGGTCCTGGACCTCTAAATGCTCATTTTTCAATGAATAGGGCGATTGCACTTGCTAAAGAATATGGCATGGGATGTATTGCTATGCAAAATAGCAGTCATTGGATGAGAGGTGGAGCTTATGGATGGCAAGCGGCAGAGGCAGGATGCATCGGTATCTGCTTCACTAACACAGAACCTAATATGCCTTCATGGGGCGCAAAAACTGCAAACACTGGTAATAATCCATTGATTGTAGCCGTGCCTAATGATACCGGTCATATAGTATTGGACATGTCTTTGTCACAATTCTCTTATGGCAAAATGTGGCAATTAACAATGGAAGAAAAAGAACTACCATTTCCAGGGGGTTATAATGCGGACGGAGTTTTGACCACTGTGCCCAAGGATATTGTCGATACAAGACGGGTCTTGCCGACTGGCTATTGGAAAGGCTCTGGTTTGTCCATCATGCTCGATTTAATTGTAACACTATTATCTTCAGGAAGGTCCACAGCGAAAATTGGCGAAATGGAAGCGGAATATGGATTGTCACAGGTTTTTATTTGTTTTGATGTAGATCAGTTGAATCATGCTGACAGACATAAGTCACTGGTTGATGAAATTATAAACCATGTTACTGCTGCACAACCGGTAGATCCGGGAAGTCAGATAGAGTATCCCGGAAGCCGAACATTAAAGAGAAGAGCAAAACATATGAAAGAAGGGATACCGATAAATAATGAAATTTGGGATCATTTGTTGACGATGGTTTAGATAATTGATAATTGAATGCTGATATGGCTAAGCCATCGTCAGTAGAGAATTGATAATTGATAATTTTGGGTTTAATGGGTTGGAAGAGGGAGTCAATTTAAATGTGCTTAGGTGCTTATGTTCCTAAGTGCTTTGAATTGTGCAAATTCAAAATCTTGTTTGTTTATTGTTGTTCGATCTACAATTCTGCGGGCGGACTTCCCTTAAGGGACTGAGGGCGGGGGTGGCAAATGATAAATACGGGTTTAGTATGTTTAGTGGGTTGATTGTGCTTAAGTTCCTAGGTGCCTTGAATTGTGTAAAAGAATAAGCTGTTGCACCGTTTAATGTCCTCCTTCGTAAAGGAGGTGGCCGCAGGTTGGAGGATTTGCTCCTGCTTGCAGCTTTCTCTTATCAGCAGGGATTTGTCGTAATGCATCCTTTAAGGGCTTTCGCCTTCACTCACTTCGAGCGCTGTCGCACTCGACCCTACGGGATCGGTCGTTCATCCCGCCTTCGACACCCTTCAAAAGGTGGGACCATGGCATGCTGCATTCTTTTTATTTGCCATGAATTGCGTAAAATTAATGTGTCGTAAACTCCATTTTTAATTGAGGAGACTTTAAAATTTGGTAACTCGTAACCCGCAACTCGTAACCAGAAACTGTCAACTAGCAACCCGCAATTTGAATTTTGTAATTTAGAAACTGATAATTTAGAAACAATGAAAAAAATAGAAGGAGACAAAGTACGGTGGGGTATCATAGGGGTAGGGGATGTATGCGAAGTTAAAAGTGCTCCGGCAATGCAGTTAATTGCTAACTCAGAATTAATAGCTGTAATGAGACGCAATGGTAATTTGGCCGAGGATTATGCTCGCCGTCATCATGTTTCTAAATGGTATGCTGATGCAGCCGATGTTATAAATGATCCTGATGTAAATGCCATATATATCGCAACTCCACCAAATGCTCATGCAGAATATACGATCATGGCAGCTGCAGCTGGAAAGCCGGTTTATGTGGAAAAACCTATGGCAAAGAATACTGCAGAATGTCAACAGATGATTGATGCCTGCTCAGTCGCCGGTGTCCCACTATATGTGGCATATTACAGAAGACGATTGCCTCACTTTGAAAAAGTAAAATCTCTTTTGGCAGAAGGGGCAATAGGAGCAATTCGTTCGGTGAAAATTGAATTGCTGCGAACAATTGACCCCGACATTGTTTCAAATAGTGCTCCTGCAAAGACTGTTAACTGGAGGGTTAACCCAGACGTAGCAGGAGGAGGTTATTTTTTTGATTTAGCAGCGCACCAGCTGGATTACCTGGACTACATCTTCGGACCAATCGCATCAGTCCATGGTATTGCAGAAAATCAAGCTGGAAAGTATACCGCCGCCGATATCATCCAGGGAGTTTTCAAATTTGAAAATGACGTATTGGGAATTGGAAACTGGTGTTTTACAGTAGATCAAGTTTCTCAAAAAGATGAAATGACAATAGTGGGAAGTGAGGGTCAGATTCGTATGGCATTTTTTGGAGCATCCAGTGTTTATTTTGAAAGCTCGAAACCTAATCAATCCCAGGTTTATGAATTTGAATTGCCGAAGCATATTCAACAACCTCTTATCCAGACAGTGGTTGATGATTTATTAGGTGTAGGTACATGCCCAAGTTTGGGATCAACTGCCATCCGCACGAATTGGGTGATGCAGGAGATGACTAAAAACTATTACAATTAAAATTCTAACATTGCTTTAATTACACCTGTCTCAGGCTTGATCCATGAATCAAAATGTTGTATCATCTCTGTAAAAGGAACTCTATGTGTTATATAATCAGTTACCGGGAAGTCACCATTTTCTAAGATTTCCTTAACCCTGTAAAAGTCAGACAGGGTAGCATTTCTACTGCTGAGAATGGTAGCCTCTCGACTATGGATAAATGGATGGTTAAAACTTAAGTCACCTTTATAAAGACCGACCAATATATATTTTCCACCATGGGCCATATATTGAATACCTGATTCTAATGCCAATTTGTTACCCGTTGCATCAATTACAATCGTGGGTAGCTCATTATTGTTAAAAGAAAGCAAGGACTCCAATGGTTTTAATTTTGCATTAATCGTACATTCTATACTCATAGTTTTTCGGACAAAAGATAATCGTTCTTCATTCACATCCAATACAATGACTTTTGCTCCTGACAATTGTGCTTGTCTGATAATACCTAAACCAATAGGTCCGCATCCTATAACCAGCACGGTTTCCCCTTTTTCAATTTGAGCACGACGTATGCTATGTGCTCCAATGGCCAACGGCTCCACTAAAGCGATTTCTTCATCGGTCAACTTTTCAGATCGAATTAATAAATCTGCCGGCAAACTGTAATATTCCTGCATTCCCCCGTCCGCATGAACTCCTAAAACTTTTAATGTGGTGCAGCAGTTGGTTTTTCCTCTTCTACAGGCGATGCAGTTTCCACAATGGAGATATGGCATTATAATAACTTTATCGCCGGATTTGAGCCCATTTTCATTTTTATCAATTTCGACAATTTCAGCTGCGAGTTCGTGTCCCAGAATTCGGGGATAAGTAAAAAATGGTTGATTGCCCTGATAGGCGTGAAGGTCCGTGCCGCATATCCCGACTTTATTGATCTTAACAAGAGCGTCTCCTTTTAGTCTAACAGGTGGATCTTTTTCCAGCAGATTAAACATTCCCGGTTCATTACAAATAATGTATTTCAAGAGCTTTAGTTTGAAATTATAAAACGTCTAATATTTTTTGACCATTAAGACCAATTCGATCTTTAGTTTCCTGGGTAATATATCGTTTCTGATCAATTTGTTGTGGTTGATCAGAAGAACAAAAATAACTATGAATACTCCTTCTTGAAAGATCTGTTTGATTGGTCGTCCCACCATGCCAAACATGCGAATTAAATATGAATACTGAGCCTGCCGGAGCAGTTATGATAATTTCATCGGGATGACTGGCCCATGGATCTTCCATCGCTTCTTCTGGTAACAAACTTGAACGATGGGTGCCGGGCACAATCCTTGTAGCACCATTCACTTTTGTAAAATCATCCAATAACCAAATGGAATTACAGACTTTATAAACTCCTTGTATGTAGCTATTTTTCCAATCAATGTGCAGTTTTTGATTTCCCTGTCCGGGTTTGGCTGCCCGATAATTCAGGGAAGAGAGTTTATAATTCATTCCGAGTACTGCTTCAACACCAGCAAGTACCTTAGGATCGGTATAAAATATATCAAAGACTTCACCTTTATTAACAAGATCAGCCAGTCTGTCTGCGCCTGCTTCCTTCGGGTGTTTTATGTATTTAGAATCCAATAATTCTCTGCCTGCTTGTTCACCCTCTGATAGCATGAGTTCTTCCAGGCGCTTGTTTATAAAATCAACCTTCTCTGTTGATAACAAACGACCTAGAAATAGAAAACCATCACTTGATAGTTTTGAAATTTCGTTAGGAGTAAGTAAAGCTTGCATGATTATATTCTCTTCAATAATAGGAGCTAATTAAAAACCGAATAAACCTGGTAACCATAAGCTCAATTGAGGTATATAAGTTACTAGAATGAGCGCTACCAACATCGCTATAAATAATGGTAACAAAGGCTTAATGACTTTTTGAATAGTCGTACCTGCTACCCCAACTCCAATAAAAAGAACTGATCCAACCGGTGGTGTACAAAGACCAATGGTTAAATTAAGCACCATGATAATGCCAAAATGAGTTGGATCCATACCCAACTCGGTAACCACAGGTAAGAAAATTGGCGTAAAAATCAATACAGCTGGAGTCATATCCATGAATACACCCACAAACAATAGGGTTGCATTGATGATCATTAAGATGACAAACCTATTATCACTGAAGCTGAGCAATAATGCTGTAATATCCTGAGGAATGTTTTCGTAAGCCATCACCCAGGACATGCTCATAGAGGTGCCGATTAAAAGCATAACAATGGCAGTGGTCCCAACCGAATCTATAAATATGGTTGGTAATTCATTCCATGATACTTCTTTGTATAAATAAGTCAATAAAAGACAATAAAGGACAGCCACTGCAGATGCTTCTGTAGCGGTAAATATTCCCGCGACAATACCTCCTATGACTACAAATAATAATAGTAAGCTCGGAAACGCTCGCCAGAATGTCCTCCATACATCAATCAAGGGACTGCGTTTACCAACTTTCATTCCTTTGCGTTTTGACCATATGGCAGCTACTATCATAAGCAACAACCCTGTCAGAATACCAGGAATATAGCCTGCAAGAAATAATGCAGCTATTGAGACACCACCACTTGCTAATGAGTATACTATAAGTACATTGCTGGGTGGAATCACTAAACCAGTAGTGGAAGAAGTGATATTTATGGCAGCTGCAAATTCTTTAGAAAATCCCTCTTTTTCCATTTCATCTGTCATAAAACTGCCGATAGCAGACGCGGCAGCGGCAGCAGAACCTGCAATGGCTCCAAAAAGCATGGCTGCAATTATATTTACATGCGCCAATCCTCCGGGCAAAGAACCTACAAGTGTTTTTGCAAAAGACACCAATCGACTGGCAATCCCTCCACGATTCATTATTTGTCCGGCGAGAATGAAAAACGGAATGGCCAATAAAGCAAAACTGTCTAACCCAGTTGCCATTCGATGCGCGACAGTGGTAAATGCAGGTAGGGCAGGAATACTAACCAGCATTGTTAGAATTGTACTGATACCGATACTCCAGGCAATCGGGACTCCGATTCCAATTAGAATGATAAATGCAACGACTAAAATTGTTACTTCCATGATTTAAATTGTAGTTTTTGGAATAATAAAATCATGGAGTTTATAATATATGATTAGAAGCCCGCTAAGTGGTATGACTGCATAAACCATGGTCATTGGAACTTGTAAGGCAGGAGATGTTTGACCTAATACCTGAGTAATATAAATTAATCGAAAACCTCCTATTATTAATACGGTAAATGCAAATAGAAGGATCAGTATCCTGATCAAAGATTCTAATTTCACTTTTGAAGGTTGTTCGAGTTTAGGAGATACCAAGTCAATAGCCAGGTGCATATTTTTTCCTGAAGCATAAGCTGATCCCAGTATTCCAATCCAAATTAGAAGAAATCGCGCGAGTTCTTCAGACCAACTTGCTTGCTGCCCCAGGGCATATCTGGTAAATACACCCCACAACACATCCAGGGTCATAACCGCCATCAATAGGGCTAAAAATCTGCCTAAATAATAATCTATTTTCTCTCTCATATTTATCTATTTGACTGCCTGAATTTGTTCGATTAAAGCATAGAGTTCTTTATCGTTTTTGTATTCTTCTAAAAGCAGTTTTGTTTTTTCAGCGAATAATGTCTTGTCAGGATATGTGACCTCTACGCCGGCTGCTCTCACAATTTCTAGAGATTCCTGTTCAGCTTCCACCCATAATTTGCGCTGATAATTAATCGCTTCATCCGCTGATTCTTGTAGCCATTCCTGCTCTTGGGGGGATAGTCTATTCCAGGCTATTGTACCAATTATAAGAATATCCGGTACGGCCGTATGTTCATTTAATGAATAGAATTTGCATATTTC
>JAJCYJ010000158.1 GCA_029262975.1 Saprospiraceae bacterium | reverse complement strand
AAAGAGCTCTGTAACTACTTTACTATTTGCAATGAGATGAGGAAGTGAGATGAATTTTGTCTTAATAAGGGCTCTGGCGATTAAATAATTAAGGAAGTTGGTACGATATCCAACAATTTGAGGCACCCGGAATAATGACGCTTCGAGGGTAGCGGTACCAGAGGTAATCAGTGCAAATTGTGCATGATGTAATAAATCATAGTATCCCTCTTCTACCAGGACAACCGGCAATGAAATTTGATCACTAATCCTCCTGATAACTTCGGACATTCCTGGAGCTACACTGATACATATCTGATATTTCTTAAATGATTGCAATGTTTCAAGATATATCGGGAGCGTACTTTTTATCTCTTCTTTTCTGCTGCCGGGCAAGACAGCCAAAATAGGTCTGCTGTCAAGTCCAAGTCCGGACCGAAAATCTAATTCAGCATTAAAACCTTTGATAATGTTAGCTAATGGATGTCCAAAATAGGATACAGCAACTCCTTTAGACTGATAATAGTCTCTTTCGAAAGGGAAAAGCACGATGATCTCATCACACCACGCTTTAAGATCATTGATTCTTCCAGAACGGGTAGCCCATATCTTAGGTGGTGAATAATAGACCACTCTATACCCTCGGCTCTTTGCCCATCGACCTAGCCTCATATTAAAGCCCCCAAAATCGATTAGAACTATCGTGTCAGGTTGAAAAAAATTAATGTCCTTCTTGCATTGTGATAAGAGACCAAGAAATGAAGGAAGTCGGCGTATCACATCTGTCCAACCCATAACCTTCAGATCCGTAATACTTCGTACAAGGGTGACGCCGGCTGTGTCCATGTTCACTCCTCCCCATCCGTGCACTTCATGCCCCAACTTAATCAAACCTTGTCCGATTAAACTCCCTAATTTATCTCCGGATAACTCACCTGATACAATAAAGTATCGTGACATCTAACCAAGTTTTAATTTTGCCGTCGTAGTGAAGAAGTCAATAATCAGTGGCATATAATTCAGAATAATACAAGATAAACCAACCAAGGGATAAGAGCATAGTACCTATAACCACACCTCTCAAACTCTGTCCAGTGTAAGGTTGATTTAATTTTCTAATCCAATAAATATTTGTACAAATACCAATTAGCGTCATGGTTCTCATCCTTTGACTTCGTAGCCCGGTTGCAGCTTCATCCATCATACCTGATGAGACCATTAAATCAAATATGCCATAGACCAGGCTGAATCCAAAAAGCGGAAAAAACAAGCCTATTATGAGCCCCAGGTAAACATTGTTCTTTTTGACATGAAACATCAAATGAAATCTTCTAATTCTTTTATTGAGTCCATCGCTTTATAATGCGTGAGGTCATGCATCGAAGGGACAACTGACACATAGCCATTTTTAAGTGCCCATATGTCTGTGCCTTCGTCGTTTGACTCCAGTACGAAATCACCGGTAAGCCAATAATATGATTCACCTCTGGGATCTTTAGACTCTACAAAATCCTCTGTCCAGTTACCTTCGGCTTGCCTGCAAACTTTGACACCTTTAATTTCATGAATAGATAATTTTGGAATATTCACATTGAGCAATTTAGCATCGCCAAATCCGTGCGCTAAAAAGAATTGAATCACTTTACGGGTAAAATGTTTGGCAGCGCTAAAATCAGCCTCAAAAGAATAATCTAATAAGGACAAGCCTATACTTGGAATACGCTCGACACTTGCTTCCATAGCAGCGGACATGGTTCCACTGTAGATGATATTAATAGAGGCATTAGAACCATGATTGATACCGGAAAGACACAGATCGATATTTCGACCTTTTAGGATAATACTTTTTGCCAATTTAACACAGTCTACAGGAGTCCCGGAACATTCATATGCTGTAATTCCTTCAAAAACATCAACGCGATTCAATCGGAGGGGCTCTGTAATGGTGATGGCATGGCCCTGACCAGACTGAGGTGAGTCAGGAGCTATCACTACAACTTCGCCAAATTCTGAAGATAATTCTACCAAAGCTTTAATGCCAGGGGCAATCATACCATCGTCATTAGTGACTAATATCAAGGGCTTGGACATAGTGTCTTATTCTTTTTTCACGGGCAAAGGTATGATTTCTATTATCCTTTCTATACATGTCCGAACACTCCTTGTTATTTATCGTTAAAGTACTTGTAGTTTTGCACTCGATGAATAAAAAAGGACTATTACTAATAAACCTGGGCACCCCTGATGAGCCTACCTGGAATGGATTGCGCAGATATCTGAATCAATTTCTTACAGATCGAAGGGTTATTGATATTCCATGGGTTTTTCGAAACTTACTATTTAGAGGAATTGTCGTCCCGATCCGGTCAAGAAGGGTTTCTAAACTCTATCAACAACTCTGGATGGACGAAGGGTCTCCGTTAAAAGTGTATGGGGAGCGTGTAGCTAAAGGTGTACAAAAATACCTGGGACAGGATTACCTGGTTGCCCTGGCTATGAGATATCAGAATCCATCAATTGAGAACGCAATTACAAATCTTCTCGATCAACAGGTATCAGAAATTATTATTTTCCCGTTATTCCCACAATATTCTTCGGCCACAACAGGGTCTATTTTTGAAGAAGTGATGCGTGTTTTAGCTAAAAAAGAACTAATTCCTTCAGTCAGGTTTATCAATTCATATTATAATCATCAATCTGTAATTAATTTGTATGCTGAAAAGGCCAGGAAACATGACATTCCGTCTTATGATCATTTTGTTTTTTCTTTTCATGGTGTACCGAAACGATATCTGAGGAAAGAAAATAACTTCTGTAAATGCGATACTACTTGCTGCAAGGCAATTCAGAATGAAAATCAATTTTGTTATTCAGCTCAATGTCATGCTACTGCCTTTGGGATAGCTAAGAAATTGGATATCCCAGCTGAAAAAATGACCGTTAGTTTTCAGTCAAGATTTGGACCGGAAGAATGGATTCAACCTTATACAGATAAGGTGCTTGAAGCTCAACTTGAAAAGGGGCATAAAAAAATTCTATGTTTCTCTCCAGCTTTTGTTGCAGATTGTCTGGAGACTACTATTGAAATCGGAGTGGAATATAAAGAGGATTTTATCCATGCAGGTGGTGTTCAATTAGATCTCGTAGAAAGTCTCAATGATGACCCAAAGTGGATACAAGCTATTGCAGATATTGTTAAGACTTCATAGAGCGTAAAGGGGAAATTAATGACTCTTAGTCTTTTTACGTGGGTCCGAAAGCCTTAAGTATCTTTTAAAATTTCACCATTTCTAATTTAATAGTGAGAAATCGTAGGTTTTACAGAGTCAAAAGAAGCGCTGGGATGAGTGAAGCACAATCACTCCCTTGGGGTGATCAGAAGTCTGGGGGACTTCTGGCTAAACGCCTGCCGACCTTTGGTGGGAACCTCGAAGAGGCTTGCAGCTAAATTAGAAAAGGAATTTCAAGTATGGCTCGTCGCCCTGACGGGTTCAGTTGCTTCAGAGTGCTCTGGCACTCTGACTTCAACAATGTTGAAGAACGCTCCTTCATTTGGCGAATGAAAAAAAAATGAACAAATGTTAAGAGCTATTATGAAGGTTGGTTCACCCACTATAAACTCAAGACATCCACGGGTGTATTAAAAATGAGCTAACGTGATGAGCAGTTAGATAGAAAGGGCGAAGAACCAAATTAATATACCATTAAGAATCTGTGTTTAGAAAATCCCCTTTTTTGTAAAAGTTGATCTAAAATGTAGAGGACAGGAACAATCAGAAATGATACAGCGATATAAGTACCTTGTTCTCCAAATGATGGAATAGATAGCTGAGGCAAATAATTGAGGATATTCCAATTATAAACTTTATTGAATTGCAAATTGGAAAGATCAGTTCCAACCACATTTATAATTAAGTATAATGTAATAAATGTGAGAAATATAACTAATGGTTTTGCATTAATATTCTCATATTTTTTCGCCTTGGCTATAACAGTTATTTGTTGTAATACTTGTGCTGTAAGATCCCGTGGTACCGATTCAAGTGCTGTTGCATTCAAATGTGCATGAATTATTTTGGCATCCTCTAATTTGCTCTGGAATTCAAAGTCCGTCTCTAGCAATTGTTCTATTCTGGATACTTCTTTATCCGAACAGTCCCGATCCAAATATTTCCAAATAAGTGCTTCTTGTTTGTCCATAATCATATTTTAACTCAGGAGATCTGATAGATTTAAATGAGACATGCGCTGCTTCATAGTATTTCGGATTCGATACAATTTTACTTTAATATTCGAAATGCCCAATCCTGTAATATCTGCAACTTCCTGTATACTGTATTCATTTAAATAGTAAAGCCTGATTAAAGCCGCTTCTTCAGGCTTCAGTTTTCCAATTTCTCTATCTATCCATTTTTTCATGTCTGCGCGTTCGTGATATTTTGACTCATTGTTATCTGTCAAACTATGCAAAGCAAACTCTATCGGTTGATGAATTCTTCTTTTCTTAATATAGTCAAGTCCTGTACGATACGTAATGCTGTATATCCAGGTAGACAGTTTTGATTGTTCATTATATTGTCCAATGTATTTAAATATCTTAATAAAGGTATCCTGTGTTGCCTCCTCTGCTTCATAATCGAACAGCATAGCTTTCAATACAGAATAGACATAATTCTGATATTTGGACATAAGTTTGGCAAGGGCATCGTGATGACCTAGTTTAAGTTGATCAATAATGTCTTTTTCTGTGCGCATAGGCAACTCCTGCTATAAGACGACAACTCTTAAAATGTGGTTACAACTTTTAAAAATACAGATTTCTGTAACCGATCTGAATTTCCTTTCGTCAAAGTGATCAAATAACAAAACAAACTAAGATTATGGGATCAGAAGCTTTTATCATACCGATCATTTTTGGGTTTTTTGCATTCATTTTATACACCTTCCTTAATTCGAGACATAAAGAAAGAATGGCTCTAATCGATTCTGGAAGAGATGCAGGTCTTTTTAAAGGTGGTTCAGATCCACAATATATGGGTGCCTTGAAATGGGGTTTAATCCTGGTCTGTCTTGGGGTAGGAGCAGGATTAGGCTCTTATTTTGACATTAATGGTAACCATGACGGTCCTTTTGTCACAATTCCTATGTTATTTGGTTCAGGTGGGGTAGGTCTATTGATTTATTATACGATTGCTAAAAATGTAGCAAAGGAAGAATAAGTCTTGACGAGGAGTGATATGTAGCAATTATCTGTAGGGCAACAAATGCCTGCATCAACCAAGATTTGACAGTGGACCCCACTTCAAAAAACTAAGAGCCGTAATTAGACAGCCGATTGATTTTGGCATCAATTATTCAAAATTAGAGGTCAAAAAGATACAGATGTAGAATTCTCTCTGGTATGTCTTGCTCTCCAGTATAGAGATCATGAAAGCTAAACACCCATGAATGGTTCACTCGCTTCAATACCCCTGTGGGTATTGATTACTACGTAAATCGCTCACTCATGTTAAGAATCGGGATGACTGATTGATTTCGCCCCACAGGCGAATGATGACAAAGTCATCAAAAGAAGGAACCACAAAGTGGGTGGGGCGGCTTGGACCCGATTTAGAAAATTGATCTCGGTTTTAAAATTCTTGTAAAAGAATATTAAAAATACATTTGAGCAAGTGGGCTTTCCTGCCTGCCG
>JAJCYJ010000157.1 GCA_029262975.1 Saprospiraceae bacterium | reverse complement strand
GGCTTGCGCCTTCTCTCCTTTCGACATTGAATCATTATAGCATTGTATAAGTGCTTACGCATTCACTCCTTTCGAGCGCTGCCGCACTCGACCCTCCGGTATCAGTCGTTCACACTCGACCCTCCGGGATCAGTCGTTCACACTCGACCCTACAGGATCAGTCGTTCATCCTTTCAAAGGAGGTGGCCGCAGGTCGGAGGATTAGCTCTTGCCTCCAGCGCTCTCTTAGGAGTGGGACTTTTGATTCGTAATGCATCCTTCTCAAGCTTGCACTCGTTCTTAATTGTCCATTGTCAATTGTCAATTATCAATTATCAATTGTAGAAGGGCTTTAACATCCTCCTTTTTTATGGTCCTAGCTTAAATTTCTACCCAAACCAAACACACTAATTGGCGTAGATGACTAATTAAAAATGTGTATTTTGTGTAAATCCCAATTGGGTTTAGTCACCCTTCTGATTAAAGAAGGTAGAATCAATTCTCATTTTTGTGACAAAACGCCAATATTTCGTGGTGAATGGTATTTCTATAAAGCTCACATATATACTTTTTCTTAATACATTGACGCCAAATTACCCTTCGCTCAAGGGGTTTTTACTTAAAAATAGCGTCTTACATTACTGGATTAGCCAAAATACAGCTGATCCTCTGACAGATTATTAGTCGATGTATGTAAGGCCCGTTTGTTATTCTGGACAGTATTTTCGCTTATTGTGCATTGTTGTTGCAATGGCATTTTGCGGTATACACCCAGCTGCTAATTCATTTCCCGACGCTTCTTTCTTTGCACCTGAAATTTGTAACAATAACATCGATGATGATGGCGACGGTTTGCTTGATTGTCTTGACCCGGATTGTCAGGATTCTGAATTTTGTGACCTGGCCAAAGAACTGCCTTTTCCCCCGATCAATTTAAATCTCTTTCCCGCGGGCACCTTGTTAATACCAATGGATGACGCTCATCAGAATATTGGAGCAGCATTCAATCTGAAGGCATACGGGGCGATCGTATATATTCTAAACGATTATATTCCCGTTAAATGGATCATAAGGACAGGCAAGCAAAAGACCAGGATAAGTGCAACCCTACATGATCTCACAGACGGTATAGATGTTACGACCGACGTCGAAGAAGCTTTACCTACGCCCAGTAGTACTACTACAACAGAAAGCTTCCGAAGTGGTTTGTTTGCCATATCTATTCCTGATACAGCACGGGCAATGGCCGTTATTAATGACTTTAATGCCTTGCATTCAGGATCTGAAGTACGTGTCTATAGGATGACGGATACAGCCACAATGGATGTAAGATATACGCTTAATATTCCTCCGAATGTCGGTATCTTAAATGATGGTGGTAATAAAGGCATCCACATACCTAAGTTTGAAGCTGCTGGACTGATAGATGGCGTTCATTTTCATTCGACAGACGCCGATGGGAATGACATATTACTACTTTCTACTGTAGACGAAAAAGCTTGTTATACAATGCTGACAGAACCCCATACTAATCAAAGCCTGGTGGTCAGTGTTCATCTTGATAATATTATAGACTATCTTAATAGTGGTGGTAACTTTTTTGCCCAATGTCATGCGGTTCAAGCCTATGAAACCGAAACTCCTCCAATCGAAACATATACTGGCCAATTACTATCTACCCTTGGTTTGGAAGTGACCAATGAGGCAAGTACCCCATTTTACTACCCCAACGCAGATTTGCCTTATAATCAATTCACAGGAGATCTAGATGCTACCGGAGGGTCTGGTCATGATTGGTTGCCGGCGACTGATCCTGCAGGTGATGGTATAGACTCCGACTGGCAAAATAATACACACCCCAGTGTTATCAATAATGACGATGGCGATGGACTCCAGGAGTTTCGGGCATTTTCCGGGAAGCTAAAACCAGACGAAGTAGGGTCAAATATCTTTTATTTAGGCGGACATGATTTTGGTTTATCGACTTCAAACTTAGAGGTTATTAACGGCTCCAGGATGATGCTTAATGCAATGCTTGTGCCTGCCGTGCGACCGGTGGTGTGTAATCCTTTGCCTGAATACTGTATGGCAATTGCAGAAGACAGCAGTGGACGGCTGTATTTTTGGGATACATTAGGTGTATATGCTGAAATTGGAACACTTGGTGCTAACAGTGTAGAATCAATGTCTTTTGATTTTAGTGGCCAGGAGATGATCGCATTTGACGACGACGGATATGGGCTTGTAGATACCTCCAATGGTGTATATGCAAATTGCCGAAATTTAGGTACAGCAAATGGAGTTCTTGGAGGCATTAATATTAGTGAGGTTGACGGTTTGACAGTCGATCAAAATACAGGTTATCTTATTGGTATAGAAAGTAGGGCAGGGGTTGACATCTTTTTCATGATAGATGTTTTCGACTGTGATATTGTTAAAGACTTTTTTGGAAAAGGAATATCGTATCTACCCATTTCAGGTGCTTCACAAAATATCCAGGATATAGCCGTCAATCCACAAGATGGTTTGATTTATGCTATTTCTAGTGCCTCCGGGGCGGCAGTAGATACTATTGTAACGATAGACAGGGGAACTGGTGTCGCAACATTCGTAGTTACTACAGATGAATGTGATCTTAAAGGTTTGACTTTTAATAATAAAGGTCAACTTTTTGGCTCTACAGGTACTTCATCATGTAATCTCGACAACACCATTTACAGGATCGACCTCGTAACAGGACTCACCACCATTATGGCTACATTGCCGCATAATGAAATAGCTGCACTGACATGTTATAATTTTGTACCGGAAATTTGCGGTAACGGCCGCGATGAAGATGCGGACGGATTAATCGATTGTGCGGATCCTGATTGTCTTTGTGAATCTTGTGACGAAAATCAAATAACAGGCTATGTGTTTTATGATCTAAACCAGGATACAATTTACAATGGTGCAGATCTGCCGCAGGCAGGAGTCAATGTCCAACTTTATTGGGATTTAACAAAAGATACCATTATCAATGCAGGTGACCTCCTTGTAGCATCTAATACAACTCTGGCAGATGGTAGCTATTCATTCACGCGCGACTACCAGACTCCTAATATTGTCGAATCAATCGTTGCGCAAAGTACCGATGATGCAAAAGATGGAGATACTAATGATTCGGTACTTAAACTAGGCAAAGATAAATGGGCCGGAATCAGATTTCATGATGTATCTATTCCCTATAGTGCCATATTAAACTGTGCCTATATCGAGTTTAATTCTGCTCGTAAAAAAGATAAAAACACCTCAAGCGTTAGAATTTTTGCTCATGATATCGCTGACTCGCCAACATTTACTGATGCAGGAAACGATGTAAGTTCAAGGACAACGACGACCACTTTCCTCGACTGGACATTTGGAGATTGGGCAGGTGGTGGACATTATCAATCCGATGATATTGCTCCTATAATCGAAGAATTGATTACATCCTATGGTACGTTAGCCAATAGCAATATTTCTTTCCTCCTGGAATCTACCGGGACACAAGAAAGAGAAGCATTCACCTATGATCAGGGAGCTCCTTTCGCACCTCGATTGGTTTTATATTATACCGAAAAAGATGGCGGTGAAAGCTTTATAGTGACAATCGATCAAAGTACCCTGCCAACCAACACAATATTGACTACAGATAGTACTGAAACAGCGTTCTTTCAATCTGGAGGAAATATCGATTCACTAAATAATTTTGGCTTCTACCTTTTAGAGGACTGCGGTAATGGAATTGATGATGATAATGATGGTGATATAGATTGTGATGATGCAGAATGCTCACTCACGATCAGCAATACGTATAGTTGTGCGTCGGATAAAAGTATTACTTTGACTGCTTCCGGTGGTGGTGGAGGACCTTATTCTTATGACTGGAGTGACTGGGTGGATCCTGAGGCTTACTGGACATTTGAGGATACGACACTTGATGTATCGGGCAATTTGCATCATGAACAGCTATTATCCCGTGTGGGCACACCCATATTTGATGCGGATGCTGCGCAAGGTAGAAGTTCCCTTTCCCTTGATGGCGCAACCTACCTGCGCTATAGTGAAGATGGTGGATTTATGGAATCTACTTTGACAAAGTGGGCTGTTTCATTTTGGTTAAATCCTTCCACTTTATCTGGCATTCAATACATTTTTGAAGAAGGTGATAATACCAATGGTCTTGCTTTAAGATTAAATGGGAATGCCCTGGAGTTTGCGACCCGTAATGCAGGTGTCCAGGCAAACTCTGGCACACTAGTTTTTCCAAGTGATGGACTTTGGCATCATATCACAGCAACTTATGAAAGTGACAGCATACGAATATATCTGGATGGTGTGGCTTCAACGGCTGCTTATACCGGATATCCACTTGGTAAAATATCCGCTCATACTGGAAACGGTGGGATAGGACAACAGGACAGCACATCTTCATTTGGAGGAGGCACAGGAAATTTTTTCTCCGGCCTGATAGATGATTTTCAATATTTCTTTAATGTGTTCCCTGATATAGAACATATAAGATCACTAGCAGCGAATGATGGCAGTCGTCAAAATATTAAAAAAGCGGATTATTATTATGTAACTGCAACAAGTGCTGCGGGGTGTACCGTTATGGATACGGTTGCTTTCCGGTGTGCCAGAACAATCACAACTAATCTGTTTATTCCATTGAAAGTGAAGAATAGATAAGTGACCTTTTTTCTTCTGATATCATTTCGAAAAAGCTCTTCACGATATTGTTATTAATCGATTCATTCACATCTTCAACACCGGGAGTATTTCCTGTTAAGTGCCTATAGTCGCTACAGGGTTTAATGTTCAAAAACAACTCAAGTGGGTGACATTCTGAGTGTTTTATAAATGATGACATAAGAATTTTTTGCATTTTATTTATTCCCATCTATAAGAAGAACTTTTACTGGAGTGATTTTGAGCCTGCTTTTAAGGGGGTTGGAAATGTTGCCATATTATAATACATAATATCTTAATATGTAATAATTTTTGACATTCTTCTAAGGGGAAATGAAGTTTTAATTGTCTCACTAGTATAAAGCCCTGAACCAACCATAGACAATGCATCCCTATAGGACGATATACTTTCGTTTTTTAGCTCTATTAATCATAGGCTTATACTTGTCTGTTAATACAGGTTATGGGCAACTATCTTTTACCAATCCAATATTAGAATCCGGGACGGCCCTGCAAAACGGAGCGGTTTATCGCTTTTCTAATATTGCCCCTGGCATAGATGCTCTTGTTACAATCGTGAGTAGAAGTCATCCTGATGTAGCAGTAGAAAATATTGACCTTCCTGGTAGTACATTTGGTCATGACGTAGCCTGGCAACCCCAGGTTGATGGCAATTTTTTTAACGATCCAGGTTGTGACACGGATACCCTGAAATTCGCAGATTTCAAAATAGAATTTGTGACTTCGGGATCTTCGGCACAAAGTAATATCAACGACATATATCTGACCTCACTTGACATGGATGGGAATGGTAATGCCGGCCATGTACGTGAATATATCATGTCAGATGATTTTGACTCATACAGCGTCGGAAATCCATCATCTCTGACCATTACGAACTCAATAGAAGTACTAGCCCCAGTCACCGGTTATGCCGGTATCGACACCTCTGCACAAGAGGTAATGATAACACTCTACTATATATCTACTAGTGAAATTAATATGAGGGTTGGAGCAAAGTTTGGATTAGATTGTTCTGGTATGGACGATAGCCAGGAAAGCAGATTGTCTTCCTTCTATTTTAAAGAATTTTCTTTACCTATTGAAGTTTCCCCGGCAGTGGGCAACTATGTGTGGGTAGATACTGATGGCGATGGTCTCCAGGAACCCGGAGAAAATGGTGTCGATGGAATCATGGTAAAGTTGTATGCAGATACCAATGGTAATAGCATATCCGAACCTGATCAAGGAGACGTAGCTGTAGATAGTACCTATACTGTTAATGGTGGACAATACTTGTTTTCGGCGTTTCCACTCGGTGACTATTTTATCACTTTTTCAAATATTTCAGGCTATATACCGACGTCATCTTATGTTGGATCGAATCCCAATATTGATTCTGATGGACTGGTAAGTGATGTATATACTTTTACCGGATCTACCATTAACCATTCTATTGATTTGGGTTTGATAGATTTAACAGAAAAGTGTTACGCCATTGGTCAGAATTCTAATGGTGTATTAATGTCATGGGATTCTTTAGGTAATATCACGCAGATAGGGCAATTAGGGGTTGATGAGGTTGAGACCATGACATTTAACTATGACGGATCACAGCTTTTTGCCATGGACGATGGGACCATTGGTACTGTAAATATTAATTCAGGGCTATTTTCTTCATGTGCCACATTCGGTGTTGCCCAGGGTAACCAGGGAAATATTCTGATAGATGATGTCGATGGTATGGCGATTGATAATACAACAGGACTAGTCTATGCTGTTCATCGTCGCAATGGAGCCCAGGATCTATTGTTATCAATTAACCTGGGTACTTGCAGCATTGTACCAGATGCCTTTGGTAATAACAAGGATTATGTCAGAATTGGCGGGTCCCTAAATGATATTGATGATATAGCTTTTAATCCTTGTACCGGTGTGCTCTATGGTTCAGCTACTGACTTGTCTTCAGGGGCAGATGGACAAATTGTAACCATCAAACTGAATAATGGAAATGCCACAGTAGTAGCTACATTAACTGAAACGGATATAGAAGGCCTCACATTTAATCAGAACTGTACACTTTTTGGCTCTACGGGTGATAATGCATCACAAATAGATAATACTCTCTATCTAATCGATATAGATGCGGAAACGACTTCAGCTATTGCCACCTTCCCTGTTGGGGATGTTGAGGCAATCGCTTGTTATATTCCAGCACCGGATCCTAATAATCCATGTACCAGTGTTATGGCTAGAGATGATATAGATACTACCCTGGAGAATACTGTGGTGTTAATTGATATTCTTGATAATGACGAAGCTTGTACTGGTAATCTCCAAGAAAGTAGTGTTGATACAGCAGGTTTGTTGGCTCCTTCATTGGGGACTATTACCAATATCAGTAATTCAACAGGAATAATTACATATAGCCCTGATTTTGAGACAGTTGGACTCGATAGTTTTCAATACTTGGTCTGCAATACAGGCAGTCAGTCTGGTTGTGATACAGCAATGGTCTATGTACTTATCCATTGTGGTCTTGTGACTGGAGTGAATAATATCAGTGGCACAGTATATACCGACTCCAATCTTGATACCATTTTTGATAATACTGAATTAGGCATTCCATCTGTGACTGTAAGGCTATACGAAGATATGGCTCCGGCGAATGGAATACCAGACGGTGCTGCGATCCAGTCAGATGTGACAGATGGGAATGGCGACTATGACTTTTCTCTTTCACTTACCTATGATCAGCCCTTTTCATATAGCCAGCGCATCTCACAGTTTGATGATGATGCGCGCCAGAAGTCTAATGGTGATGTAGATAATAACGGAAATGAATTAAAATTAGGAAAGAATGAAACGGTAGGGCTGAGGTTTCAAAATGTTAATATTCCGGCGAATGCTACTATAGACAGTGCATTTGTAACATTCAATCCAAAAGATGATGGCCAATCTACTTCGGTAAATATTTTTGCAGAAAGAAATAGTAATGCTGCCACATTCATTGAGTCAAATTATAATATTAGCGGGAGAAGCTTGAGTGCCTCAAATGTTTCATGGGCACCCTCAACTTGGACACAGGACGTACCCAATCGTACCGGACAATTAAAAACAGTCATACAGGAAGTTGTTAATAGCCAAAGTGGAATTAATGATCTCGTCTTAGTCTTTTTCCCTACCGGATCTGAAGAAAATAAGGCCGACTCATATGACCAAAGCACCAGTGATGCACCACTACTCCAACTATATTATACGACTAATGTTGGAGGGAATTATAATTATATCGTTCGCGTAGATACATCTACTGTATCAGGTGGGGCAGTGCTTCCTTCATTTGATAGATCAGTAATGTTTAACGAAGACGGAGAACAATACTGTAATGAAAATTTCGGCGTATTCTACGAAGATTGCACAAATGGTATCGATGATGATCAGGACGGACTTGTAGATTGTGATGATCCAGATTGTCAAACTGCCAGCACATCAGTGACAAGTACCGACCCTTCAATATGTAATGCGGCTAATGGTACGATAACGCTAACTTTTAGCGGAGGTTTGGCTCCATTTAATTACTTATGGACGAATGGTATTAATAACGGAAGTGGTACAACTGGAAACATCACCAATCTTTCCGCTGGACTTTATTCCATTACAGTATCAGATTCGGAATGCTATTTAGATACCTTGGATATTCAACTTCTTTTTGATGGATCTGGATGTAATCCAGGTAATTCTCCATGTTTTGATGAAACGGATACCTACGCAATATTAGGACTTGATGGAGGAAGTGTAATTGTCAATAGTGCTACCAATATTATTGGGGATGTTGGTTATAGTAGAAATGTTACTTCTAATACTAATCAGAAAGCCGGCGATAGTGGAGCTTTTAACGGAACCGCATATGTTCATACCAATGTGACAAGTTTTAATTATAATGTTGGCAACTTTTTACCATCGGGTGGTGTGATGCAAAACAATGCAACAGAGGATGCACGCCTGGATGCTGCTAACACAAGTGCATTGGCATTTTCTGCATTCTTTGCCGGAGCAACTCCTGATGTTGTGTTAGGCGTTTTAGGAGATAATGATAATAGAACAGTCAATCGTGTAGACAGTATAACCATTGTAGAAATTACTTCACTTGATTATAATAACGACGAACTGACATTAATAGGAAGCCCGGGCCTTGATGATGCATTTGTCATAAATGTATTGGGGGATTTCGACTTTAGCGCGTCGAGAATTATTTTGACTAATGTTCGACCAGAACGGGTTGTTTTTAATTTTCCGAATGCGTCAAATATTGTCTTGAACAAAGCTACCAATGTTTTTAATGGAACAATTCTGGCTCCCACAGGGTCGATCGTGTATCACAATTCCGCAATATTTAATGGTGCCATCATTGGGCTTAATTTAAACTTGCATTCTTCTTTTAATATTTATCACGCTCCTTTAGACATTCCGTGTCCTGCTGATGTATGTCAGACTGCTACGACTAATCCCCATGTGATGTATTTTAAAAGGCAGTAGTCAGTGACATCTAAATCTTTTAATGAAGATAGAGAGGGCCTATACAATATGCTTTTCTCATAGCAAGACTGGTTTTAAATATATTTCATTGCTTAACTTTATTAAATATTCACAAAATAATCCGGCTTCAACCGAATTTTAATGTTCATCGTAGTGGTAGAACATATTATATTTGTCTTTAATATGAAATCATTTATTTTGGAAGACTCGATTGAACTTTGTGATTTAAATATTCAATAATACGACGAGCGATTTAGCATTTAAAAAGACAGATGATTAAGGAGGGCCAACAGTTGGGAAGTATGACGTATAATAGAATTGATTTTATTGTCAAATTGGTTTTGGTCACCTTCTTTATTTCAGTTCTTCATTCTGTGCTTTCTGCATCATCCCTACCCGGACTGATGAAAGATGTGATCGTCATTAGTATTCATACTGATGCATTTCCCGATGAAACGACCTTATCGCTCATTGATGCTAATTCCTACGAACTAATTTTTTCTTCAGTAGCAAGAATTCAAACGGCCAACACCCTTTATCAGGATACAATTTTACTTGATGCAAATCGATGTCTGAGAGTCATTCTTGAGGATACAGGGGGCGATGGCTTTTTATCAGGAGGGTATTATGAGTTGTCATTTAACAATCTGGTGATAGATCGAAAATCATCTTATGCATCTCGATACGAGTTTTCATTTAATTGCGGTGAAGGCTTAATTTGTGAGACTGCTGTCCCTATTACAAGCGGAACTGAACTCCTAAAAAAAAAGCCAATAACTGGTTTGTCCTAAGACCTTTTTCAGACACTTATGTTGACGTTCACACAATTTCTACATGTGATACGAAAATGTGGTTGTACGATAACTGTGCACACATCAATCCTGATGACCAGACGGGGGCACTCCTATTTAACGATGACATAGACGGCCTTAATGCAGGCTTTAGACAGGTTTTACTCTCTGGAGGTTTGGCTTATTATGTAAGAATTGAAAATGATACATCCTGTATATCCAATTCCTTCATTGAGATTATAGATCTGAAATTAAAGGCAGGATGCATGGACCCTCAAGCATGTAATTTTGACCCCCTTGCTAATTTGGATGATGTTGTGTGTATTTACTCTAATTGTGCCCCTGATCTAATAATCAATCAGGAGGTATTGTCTTCTTCAATCTTTCTTGACAGCATTTATAACGATTCAGAATGTTTAATCCCGGAGGGTTGTTTACAAGGCTATGGTATGAGAGATATTATTCGGTTTTCCACGCAGATCGAAAATGTTGGAGACGCCGATTACATAGTGGGACCTCCGGAAGAAGAGTCTCCTCTATTTTCAGAAGATAATTGTCATCAGCATTGGCATTATTTAGGTTATGCTGAATACCTTATTTTTAATGGAGACGGTGCTCCTCAGCCCGTTGGATTTAAAAACGGATTTTGTGCCTTGGACTTCATTTGTTCCGAAAGTAACGCCTACAAATATGATTGTAATTATATGGGTATCTCTGCAGGTTGCTATGATATATACGAATCTGATCTATTATGTCAGTGGATTGATGTGACAGATGTTACCGATGGCACCTATACTTTAGTGGTTAGGGTAAATTATAATCGTGCTCCTGACATATTCGGGAGAGTAGAGTCAAAATTTGAAAATAACTGGGCACAAGTCTGTATCAGATTGGACCGGTCTTCAGGGCAATTGAAATTAGAAATTTTAGAAAACTGCCCAATATTCAAGGATTGTATGGGTATCGATTTTGGGTCTACCAATATTGATTGTAATGGCGTTTGTGGAGGAAGTGATCATTTCGGCGACCTTGATGGTGATGGAGAACTCGACGAATCGGATATTGCAGATTATAAGGAAAAATTCCGAGAAAAAAATATAAGCCCAGAGCCCTGTTATGACCTTGATGGTGATTCCATAATTACAATTTATGATATATTATTATTGGAAGAATGTCTTTTTAATAATCCGCTAAATGAAGAGGAACCGAATCACATTCATTGTGATTTTCCCAGATCAATTACTGCTTTAAATGATACTATAACTTTTAGTTTGGGCCCACTGAATATTGATGATAATTCTCTGCTCATTTCATATAAATCCAACACGCCAATAAAGGGCATAGATCTATCTATTTCTAATGTAAGAATCGATTCAATTTCTTTGTCTGATTCTTTATTTTCAAGTGTTCTGTTAAATAATGAAAATAGAATTTCATTTTATACTAACGATGATAGCCACCTCATATCTAAAACTGCAATGTTCTTGCCATTGGCCAGGATTTATATAAGTGAGGTAGAAGCATTACGAACTTGTTTTGAAAATTTGTACACCGTTGTAAACGACAAAAATGAAAAAGTTAATGTACTTTATAATTTAGCATGTTCTGACCTTAGCACAACCGATGTCGCTGTATTAAAGGCATCTGACATCTTTTCGATCTCGCCGAATCCAACATCTGATATTATCCATGTTTCAAACCTGAATAATACAAATAAAAAGTGGATGCATATTTATAATATTTATGGAGATTTGATGAAAGAAAAGGAAATCATAAGTAATAGTGATACAGCGATAAATGTGTCAGGGTTACCAACGGGCATGTACATAATACATATATATTCTAAACATATGAGCAATTTTAGACGCTTTATAAAGACATAATAAATTCAAAGTTTGCCGTCCTTGATATCTATGAAATAATCTCCAGAACGTCTAAAGATTAAGACACAAAGCGCTCTGCTACAACAATTTACATGCATAGCCCATTAATGATTTCGATTTACGTTAGGCATCATAAGTGGTACCATCTATTAAAGAGTATTGACAGTCGAGAATCTGAAATAATTACCTTAAGAGAACATACTAGTTAACGGGTTGAGCGGTTGTCAAATAGTTTCGTAATCATCTATTTACAGGAATCTGTGAATTTTTATTAATTAGTGGAGTTCATAGCTCTGAAGGAGCGTTTATTTATCAGCCAGGGATGTAAATCCCTGGTTTGGAATTTAAGTTTTTTTAGAATTGGCGTTATTTTTTATAAAAATTATGACAATTCTAATTAATGCAATATGATTTAACCACTCAACGGGTTCGTTATAGATAATAAAATGAATCACATTAGCCTCTATCAATGTGATTTTCGCTATTTTAAATTGATTTATCGGTTGGATAAATGTCCAGAAATACGCAGCCTTAGAAAAGGAAAAGAGGCGTGTTTATAGGCCTGAAAAACGAAGCAAAAAATCACTGATTCATATATGAATAATTATCATGTTTAAACCGAAGCAATTCGGATGTTAAAAAGCTATTAAATCTGACCGATATTGAATTAATATTTCTTTACCTTAAGCTTTTGTAGGTATTCTTTTTAGCTATACAAATTATTGTATTAGTGTCCTCATATTTATAATTTTCTAATATATATCGCTAAAAATGTGCAATTTTTTATTGGCTACCCGACTCTGAAAATTGGTTGCATCTCACCCTAAATTATAAAATTTCTTAATATGATATGTAACGGATACGTGGTAAAAATGGGTGGATTGTAAAGTGTTTGACACTTAATATACCCTATACCTTGGGGTGTAGCTCTTAGGATATGTCTACATTTTGGATTGAATAAGATCCACACCCCAAAACCACCAATTGTTAACTTACTTAAATACGTATTTATAAGTTAACATTTACTAGATGTACTCACCATGGTTCGACCCTTGCCTTAGGCAGAGGTCATACAATTTCTACCGTCCAGGAGGCAACTCTTGCTCTATCCGTAATGGACACCCTAATACAGAACATTCAACACTAAATATCGTCGATGAACGGGGAATAACTTCCTGTGGAACGACCTATAAACATCTCAATATCCCATTAATCTTTACAGACTTTTTAAATCGATTAGCTATGTTATCAACTATCAAAACTCTTGATGCATTCAGTAGAGGCGCATGTTTGATGCTCGCCTTCTTATTGATCTCATTTACCGGTACTGCCGGGAAGTATGATCGAAATACTGATGAACGTGTTTATTCGAAAATTAACGCGGTCGCTGAATATTCGGCAAGTGCCTCATTCGACGAAACGTTTACTGATTGCTGCGATCAAATTGAAAAGCCGGTTTCCATGACATTCCGATTTGTCGGTGGTGGTTGTGCAGCTGACAATAATTCACAAGGAAGCAAGTCAGACTGTTCTGGCGGGGTGTCTGGGAATGGCCCTTTTTCAATTTCGGAAGATGATGGAGCGACTGTAAGTGTCTCTTCTGTGTCGCCAGGAGTTGTTTTTACTGTGTCCGATAATGATAAATTACCTAATCCCATCGTATTAAAACTAAATGGGAATACCGAAGTAATAGAAATTCATACTTCTTGCTCAGCACCATTAATTGCCGGAGAAAGATATGGAAGTCTTGAGTTAGTCTCATATGTTGACAAGAACAATGATGTATGTGGTCCTGTACCACCATCATGTGATGTCGTATGTGTTGATCAGGTGTCACCAACAATTAGCTGTGGTGGAAGTACTGCTTATACCATCTATCTTATAGGAGGTGGAGGGTCTAATCATTTTGATGGATCAAGTGGGACTTGGGAAGAATGTTCTGATGGTTCTATTCGATATTATGGAACAGCCAATAAGACATCAGGTCCTTCCAATGATGGATCACTTTCATTTGATTTTCAATTTTCCGGAAGAACGACTTCACCCCCAAGTGGCAGTCCAAAAGCAAATTCGTGCCATCCTTACAGTGCTACAGGATGGGTCTACTATACAACTACTTCTGGTACATTTACAAGTCCAAATCATGGTACTTTCTCTGTCAGTAGAAATGGTCCTGCCTTCCAGGTAGGTGAGGATGCTAACGTACAGGCCGATGGGTATGGCGCTTCTGGTTGGTTAAACATAAGCGGTGGGGATAATTACTATACAAGCTCAAATGGTGACATCAATGTATTACTAGCTAATAATTGCAAAACATGTCCGAATCCAAATATTACATATGATCCTGTCATATGTACGGATGAGACAACTTCTTTCCTCGCCGAAGATTTAGGACAGGGAACTTCATATAGTTGGAATTTTGGTTCAGGAGCTTCTCCATCATCTGCCACAGGCAGAGGTCCACATTCTGTGTCTTATAACTCTGCAGGAATAAAAAATATAGAACTTACGATTGATAATGATTGCTCCAAGGCCGTAAGCCTTGAAGTGGGTAATTGTGACTGTCCTGACCCGGATATCAATTTTGAGCCAATTTGCGAAGGCTTACCCGGTGTGTTTTCAACGCCTAATCTAGGTGTAGGATTTACTTATAGTTGGAATTTTGGTTCTGGTGCAAGTCCTCAAACTGCTACAGGCATTGGACCGCATACAGTTACTTTCGGTGTACAGCAAAGTGCAACTATCAAGTTGGACGTAGAGAAGGATTGTGGACCTGATATTCCTCCTCATCAGGGAGATTGCTGTGATGATACGGAAGGAAAACCACGTAAACTTACATTTGTCTTTATGGGAGGCGGTTGTGCTGCCGATAATAATTCACAAGGAAGTAAGTCTGATTGTTCCGGCGGAGTTTCCGGAAATGGTCCTTTTACTATTACAGAAAAGAATGGTGCTTCAGTAAGCTTATCCTCTGTCTCGGTCGGAGATGTTTTTACTGTTTCAAGTGGAGGAAGTTTGCCTAATCCAATAGAATTAAAATTAAATGGAGGCCAGGAAATAATCGAGGTACATACTTCATGCTCTGCACCACTTGTCTTTGGAGAACAATTTGGAAGTATCGTGTTAATGGGCATGGAGACAGATAAAGGTAATGTCTGTGGTGCATCCGGTGGTGGCGGAGGTGGCGACTGCTGTGATAATACAGATGGAAAGCCACGTACGATGACATTTAGTTTCGATGGTGGTGGATGTGCAGCTGATGCTAATTCACAAGGAAGTAAATCTGATTGTTCTGGCGGAGTTTCCGGAAATGGACCTTTCAGTATTTCAGAAAAGAATGGTGCATCTGTAAGTGTTTCATCTGTTTCACTCGGTACAGTGTTTACAGTTTCAAGTAATGATAAATTACCCAACCCAATTGAAATAAAACTTAATGGAAGCCAGGAAGTTATTGAAATTCATACTTCTTGTTCTGCTCCATTGGTACTAGGAGATAGATTTGGAAGTTTGACTTTATTGTCTTTCACAACCGACGAGAATGACGAATGTGGACCATTCATTCCACCTACGCCATGTTTCCCTTGTACTTCTTCCAAAAAAATAACCGTAACATTTGATCCATTTTTCGAATGTCCGAAAGACGTGACTTTAGAATGTCTTGATGATATTACAGATCCAAAAGTTACAGGCGTTCCTAAGATATTCTGTGATGTAGATGCATGTATAGATTTTGAAGATGAGGTAATGGGGACATGTCCCAAAGTGATCAAGAGAACCTGGACGATTAAAGTGCCGAATGATCCGGAACCAATGATACCTCCGATTATTCCTTCAGGAGATTGCTGTGATGACTTTGATGGAAAACTTGCTACAATTACTTTCAGATATGTAGGTGGATCCTGCTCTGATGGTAACAATAGCCAGGAAGGTAAAGCAAAATGTAATGGTGGAAGTGTCAATTCCGCTACAGCCAATATTTCATTTTCTGGAGACGGTGATAGCTACTTTAATGGTGTTGTTGCATTAAATGCTGATTTTACCATAAGTAATGACGGTGATAAATTAGATAACGAAATTGAATTTTCCATATCTGGTGGAGGCTCTTCTCAATCTGGAGAGATCCATGGCTCTTGTTCTAAAAGATTAGCTGTCGGTGACCAGTTTGGTGCTGTAGTGATTGTAGGGATAACAAGTGATGAAGGTGAAGTATGTGGACAAGGAAACCCAGGCGGAGGATCTAGTCAGGGTGATTGTTGTGACAATGTCAGCGGGAAGCCAAGAACATTAAGATTCCGTTTTGATGGCGGCGGATGTGCTGCAGATAATAACTCGCAGGGAAGTAAATCTGATTGTTCAGGTGGTGTCTCTGGAAATGGCCCATTCTCTATTTCTGAAGAAGACGGTGCTTCAGTTACGCCATCATCTGTATCTGTAGGTGATATATTTACAGTTTCTTCAAATGACAAACTTCCTAATCCAATAGTATTAAGAATCAACGGTAGCCAGGAAGTCGTAGAAGTGCATACTTCATGCTCTGCACCATTAATCTTAGGTGAAAGATATGGTAGTCTGACGTTAATAGAAATGACGACAGAGGATAATGATCAGTGTGGACCATTGGTGCCACCAGAAGAACCAACCGGCTGTAATAATCTATTAGTCAGTTATGATGGTACCTGTAATGATGGACCGGATAGCTTTAGCCCGACGGTTTTTGGTTCTTGTATTTCAAATGCTACAGATCTGGAACCTACTGCAGGACCAGGCCCTGCTTCTTGTGATAATAGTATAATATGTATTGCTTCTTCTCATACAGACTGGGATTTTACACTCACAGCGAGTAGTGATATGACGGTGGATAATATCGTTGCGGATTTCTTGTATCCGATCAACCTATCAACTGCCGGTGGAAGCTCGAATAGTTCTAACTGTTCGAATACATTCGCGTATAGAGTTAAGTTTTATAAAAACGGTTCTCTTCAGAGTACAATAAATGGAAGTATACCAAAAGATGTTATAAAAAGCGAACTGCTCAAACCCTCAAGCCCGATAACCCTTTCTTCAGGTCAAAAATTACGTGTTGTAATTGAAGGCCTTCCGACGTCAACTAGTTGCGATTTATTTGAGTTGGCCGGTTTAAGAGTAAATGGATGTTGTGGCTTTCCAGGAGATCCTTGTGATGATCCAAATGCGAAAACATATACATGTGTCCAGATGATTACAATTGATGACAAGATTCCTCCTGTCATCACTTCAGGATGCCCTCAGGATGCGTCCTACACTTGTTCTGATGATGTCCCTCCTATGGGAAATGTTGATGTGGAAGATAACTGCGACGTACTTGTGAAAAAAGACAGCACCATAACAGGTGATTTCCCATGTGACTATATATTGACAAGAACATGGACAGCTATAGATGAATGCGATAATCGCGATGTCTGCAAACAAGTAATTACAGTTAAAAGTGATATTGCTGCGGCTGCCACAGTTTTAGATGACGATCCTATCTTATGTGAAGGTGAGGTTACCCAACTTTTTGGAAAGGCAACTGGTGGTTGTGGTATGTATACTTATAGTTGGACAGGACCCGACGGATTTGCTTCAGACGAACAGAATCCGGGCAATATAAGTATTCCCGGTATTTACACATTAACCGTCACAGATAAAGACGGATGTTCCGCATCTGCAGAAATAAAAATATTCAGACAACCACCACCAGATCCGGATGCAGGACCTGATAGGACAATATGTAAAGGTCAATCTACTATTCTTGGGTCAGATGGAGTACTTCCAAATGTAAAATACGAATGGTTTATCGGTACTGATATTATTCAGGGAGCGAATGCTTCTTTATTAGAAGTTTCTCCTGAAGTAACTACTGAATATATTGTAAAAGTAACCACTCTTGATGAGGGTTGTATGGGAAGAGATACAGTTAAAGTGACTGTAGAAAGTTGTGGCAGTATTGGTTCAACCGTATGGTTTGATGTTAATGATAATGGTAAAATTGATGCTGGAGAAGATGGCATTAAAGGTGTTACAGTTACGCTCCTTGACGGAAATGGAATTGAAATAACTACTGATGTCACAGATGATGATGGTAACTATTTCTTCGATGAGTTAATGCCAATGAGGTATGAAGTCAAAATAAAGGCTTCTGATGTCCCATCTGACTTTCCGTTTGCAAGTTCTGTAGTCGATCAAACTGAAAACCTCGAGAATAATAATAACGGTGATCAACCTGGAGGCGAAGGAACAATGATCAACTCAGGACCGGTTATTCTAACAGTCGGTAATGAACCAACAGGTCCAGCGGAGACAGGTCCTAATGCAGATAATAACCTCGGAGGAGCACAAGATGATGCGACTTTCGATGATTTTGGAGATATGACAGTTGACTTCGGATTACGTCCGGGGATAGATCTTGAATTGATAAAAATTGTAGACGAACCTAGACCCAATGTTGGTGATGTGGTGACCTTTACGATAAAAGTAACGAATAAAGGTCCGAATAAAGCCACAGGCGTAGAGGTATCGGATGATGTGCCTAACGGTTTTGATAATATTGATGCCACAGCCCAGGGAGGCAACGTAGCTGGATCAAAGATCACCTGGAGTGGTTTAGCTTTTGATGTTGGAGAGACTAAAGACCTGACATTTAAAGTAAGAGTATTAGAGCCTGGAGATAACGTTGATTATGATAACATAGCTGAGATTTCCAAAGCTGATCAAGTTGATATCGACAGTGATCCGGGAAATGGAGCAGATACAAACAATAATGGCGACGTTGGTCCATTGGATATGAATCCTAATGACCAAAGTATAGATCCAAATGATGAGGACGATGGTGATAATGAACCTGTTTTACCACAAGTTGCAGATCTTGAATTAGTTAAGGTTGTACGCTACAAGGGTAAGATTGAGGATTGTCCTGAAGTAAATGTTGGTGAGACGGTAATATTTGAAGTTACAGTTCGAAATGTAGGTCCAGATAAGGCAACAAACGTAGAAATAACAGATAATGTTCCTGACGGATATGATGACTTAAATGCTGCTGCTGAAGGCGGTATCGTAAATGGTAGTGTTATCACTTGGAAGATTCCAAGTATAGATCCAGGATCAAGCAAGACTGTGACTTTCACAGCAAAAGTCTTAGCACCAATCAATGACAGGAAGTATGTGAACATTGCCGAGATTACGAAGGTAGACCAGTTTGATCCGGACAGTAAACCAGGTAATGGTGCAGATACAGATGGAGATGCGAATCAACCAGGTGGTGGTATCGGATCAGTAGATCCGGATACGACCCAGGATTCAGGAGATGAAGATGATGGTGATGATGCGAAAACTGATCCGCAATTGATTGACCTTGAATTAGTTAAGGTAGTTCGTTACAAAGGAGAAGTGGAGGATTGCCCTGAGGTAAATGTTGGAGAGACGGTAACATTTGAAATTACAGTTAAAAACCAGGGACCAGATAAGGCAACCAATATCGAGGTAACAGATAATGTACCTGACGGATATGGTAGTTTAAATGCTGCAGCCGAAGGTGGGACTGTAAATGGAAGTGTAATTACATGGGATATAGCTAGTTTAGATCCACTTGCAAGTAAGACTCTGACTTTCACAGCTGTAGTCTTAGCACCTATTGATGGTAGAACATATGTCAATATAGCCGAGATTACAAAGGTAGATCAGTATGACATCGACAGCAAACCGGGTAACGGAGCAGACACAGATGGAGATGCAAATCAACCAGGTGGCGGTATAGGGTCAGTAGATCCAGATACAACTCAAGATGATGGAGATGAAGATGATGGAGATGATGCGAAGGTAGATCCACAAGTCATAGATCTTGAATTAGTTAAGGTAGTTCGTTATAAAGGAGAGATCGATGATTGCCCTGAGGTAAATGTTGGTGAGACAGTAACATTTGAAATTACAGTTAAAAACCAGGGGCCAGATAAGGCGACTAATATCGAGGTAACAGACAATGTACCCGAGGGATATGGCAGTTTAAATGCTGCAGCCGAAGGTGGAACTGTAAACGGAAGTGTAATTACATGGGATATAGCAAGTTTAGATCCACTTGCAAGTAAGACCCTTACTTTCACAGCTGTGGTCTTAGCACCTATCGATGGTAGAACATATGTCAATATAGCTGAGATTACTAAGGTAGATCAGTATGATATTGATAGTACACCAGGTAATGGAGCAGATACTGATGGAGATGCGAATCAACCTGGAGGAGGTATAGGATCAGTGGATCCTGATACAACACAAGATTCAGGAGATGAAGATGATGGAGATGATGCGAAGGTAGATCCACAAGTCATAGACCTTGAATTAGTTAAGGTAGTTCGTTATAAAGGAGAGATCGATGATTGCCCTGAGGTAAATGTTGGTGAGACGGTAACATTTGAAATAACAGTTAAAAACCAGGGACCAGATAAGGCGACCAATATCGAGGTAACAGATAATGTACCTGACGGATATGGCAGTTTAAATGCTGCAGCCGAAGGTGGAACTGTAAATGGAAGTATAATCACATGGGACATTGCAAGTTTGGATCCGGGATCAAGTAAGCTCCTGACCTTTACAGCAGAAGTTTTAGCGCCAATCGATGGTCGAAAA
>JAJCYJ010000156.1 GCA_029262975.1 Saprospiraceae bacterium | reverse complement strand
AACCCACCAATTGTTCACCCAGGTTTTCCATGTCATGTACATCCAAACCGATCATATGTCCCAGCCCGCATTGAAAAAACATGGTATGTGCACCTTCTTTTACAGCATCATCAATATTGCCCTTCATGAAGCCAAGGTCCTTTAACCCCGAAGCAAGGACTCGACAGGCGTGCAGATGTACATCTCTGAACAGTACACCTTGATGTAACATGTTCACACTCTCTCGATATGAAGCATAAACAACATCATAAAGGTCTTTCTGAAGAGCAGTCCATTTTCCACTAACAGGAAAAGTTCTGGTGATATCTCCTGCATAGAATAGTTCAGACTCACATCCCCCGTCATATAGGATCATATCCCCATCATTAAGACGTCCCGAGTGATCATGATTATGAAGTACTTCACCCCGCTTGGTAAGAATGGCGGGATAAGAAAAATGAACATTGTGATTACATGCTGTGGCATAAGCTATACCCACTAGTTCATGTTCGTACATACCCGGCCGTGTAGCTTTCATCACATTTTTATGCATGTCATAAGAGTTAATGACCGCCTCAGTCATTTGATCTATCTCCACATCTTCTTTTATATTGCGCTGCTGTATCACTGCATTTATTAAAGATGTTGATGCACCTGAGGCAACCGCCGAAGGCTCTTTGCCAAGGAGTTCACTGATCATCAATACGTGCTCCGCACGATAGGGTGGCAGGTATTTGGTATAATCCTTAACATCCTTGGCTATCTCGCCTCGAGGTTTGATCTTATTAATGCCTGCTTTAGCTGCCCTGACATGAAGAGAAGGCAACGGCCCGGTCCATATGATATCCTCTATCGACAGTTCGTCACCATAAATAGTCTCTGTATCATCATCTACATCGATCAATAAGTGGATGTCCGGTTGAGATAACCCGGTGTAATAAAGAAGCGAACTATCTTGTCTGAAGGGATACCAGTTGTCTTTAAAGTTCATACTTGCCTCCTGGTTTCCCAATAGCAATATTTGCCCTGACCCTATTAATTGTTTGAGTCGGGCCCTTCGATTGACGTAAATCTGGGCTTCAAATGTGGACATATTTTTCATTTATATTTTGAATATGCTAAGCTAACTATTATCTCATCTTCAGATAAGCCATGATCAATCTGTCTGTCCAAAGGGGTGCGTTTCATTGCACAATTAGTGGTATATGGTAGATTATTACACCTCTAAAAAAGTCAGCTTCACCTTACATATCTGTTATAAAGAATCACTTTTTTCTTTATTCTTTGAAGACACAAAAAAAATAGAAGTCCCATTAAAATAATGCATTAAATGTCAAATGATTAATTTGTTGCATTAACTTATACTGAATGAATCACCTTTTTGTTAAACGTCCTCTTATGAAAACGGGGATATTAGGGCTGTTGCTTGTGCCATTCCTATTGATAATTAATGAGTTCAGTCCACCGGCAGAAAAAATACCTGAAGGCTATTCGAGTACAATCGTCGCATTTGAATTTGTTTCCAATGAGGACGAATTAAAGGAAGTTCTTGAACCCTTGAATTCTGAAGAATTAAAGAATCTGGACAGGCTCAATTATGTGGACTTCGGGTTTATGATTTTATACGGGATATTCTGGTTTCTCTTTGTCTCTACAATTGGACAGATAGAGGAAAATCAGTGGTTAAAGAAAGGGCGTTGGTTGATACCTGTGGCAGTACTTAGCGATGCTCTTGAAAATGTCCAACTATTAAAACTAACGGATCCGATTGCGCTTCAAAATGGCGGCATTACAGACCTCATATTCCTTTTAGGTCTATTTACCTGGATCAAATGGTTATTATTGGCAATAGTACTTAGTCTGTTAGGTTATAGATTTTTACTGAGCTCTAAATTCAACCTAACTGGTTATCTTTTATTTGTTCCTCTCGCCCTCGGCTTGGTTGCTTTTGCAGGGGATTCAAGAAACTTTGAAGATTTATTTACAACAAGTATATTTTTAGTATTTTTTGTCCTGTTTATTTACTGCTTCATCTATCGCAGTAGGATTTAGAAGCAGATATATCTTATTTTGAATGCTTGTGATGACCCATATATAAAATCTCGAAGTAATGTTCAGAGTTGTATACTCAGGACAATTAGTCCTGGACAAGGGCTATAATTGTTTATAAATGGTTATGAATAAAATTGATATTATAAAAGAGGTGATAAAAAGCCGAAGGTCGACTTTTACCCCGATGTATACAGGTGAAAAAATCGAAGATCATCGAATTTGGGAGATTCTGGAAATGGCCAATTGGGCACCTACACACAAGTATACAGAACCTTGGTTTTTCAAGGTTATACCACAGGAAAAGATTCATGAGTTTTGTGCATATGGCGCTGAATGGTACAAGGAGTTCACCCCCAAAGCGCATTTTTCTGAGCTAAAATGGAACAAAATAAAAAAGAAGGCACTTTCAGCTAGCCATATTATTGTAATTTGTATGAAAAGAGATCCGAAAAAGAGAATTCCTAAATGGGAAGAAGAAGCCGCAGTTGCCTGTTCTGTGCAAAATATGTGGTTGACAGCGACAGCCATGGGTTTTGGTAGTTATTGGAGTACACCGGGATATGCCCTGAACGGAAGCAGTTTTTTTGGATTAAATAAAGGCGAAAAATGTATGGGATTGTTTTACATCGGCATTCCCAAAAATGATCTTGATATCAAAAGTACACGTCAGGATATAAGTACAAAAGTCACCTGGATGTAAAAATATTTTATGAAAATTTCTATAGTTGGTTGTGGTTGGTTGGGATTGTCACTTGGCGAATACTTATGCCTTAAAGGATATTTGGTGAATGGGAGCACTACCACGCCTGAAAAACTTTCAGACCTACGGCGCAAAGGGATTATTCCTCATTTGTTGCAAGTAGGGCAAGAACTTAAAGGAAGTTACGAGGGATTATTTCAGTGCGACACCTTGATTATAAATATTCCACCTGGAAAGAATAATCCGAATATTGTGAAATATCACCCTGCACAAGTTCGGTTGTTAGTTGACAAAGCCAAAGCACGCAGAGTTAGACACATTATTTTTATCAGTTCTACAGGTGTTTATCAGAACACAAGGGCTGTAATTGATGAAGAAGGTCCCTGTACACCAACTCGATCATCAGCCCAGGCCCTCCTTCGCGCCGAGAGCATTGTACGTGCTTCAGGTATTAAATGGACGATCATCAGACTTGCTGGCCTCATAGGTGGCAAAAGGCAGGCTGGTAATTGGTTTGCTGGCAAGACCGATATTCCATTCGGTGACACACCTGTAAATATGATTCATCGCGATGACTGTATCGTAGCTATTGAAAAATTAGTGGAATCAGGCCCCAGTAATGAAATATATAATCTTTGTGCCAATGAACATCCGCTAAGGAAGGATTTTTATCATGCCCAGACTAAAAAGTTGGGGGGTATTCTTCCAGAATTTGAAGAAGGTACCGGTCCACATAAAATAGTTGATAATTCTAAATTTAAAAAGAAATTTGATTTTCACTATAAATATCCAGACCCGATGACTTTTTAAGAAAAATCATGTCAGCTATCCTTTCGCCTTAGCCTTTTTCATGATGACACGCTGCCCCGCTTGTTTTCATTTTATCCTACCATATTTCTTCAAAATCTCTTTAAATTGATCATGATTGATGCTGAAGGTTTTAAATCCTTTGAATCCCGTCATATCCTCCGCCATCAAAAGAGCATTGATGATAGCCTCTTCTGTAGCTTCTATAGTCGCCTGGAAGAGTGGAGAAATTACATCATTCCTAAGCTCAATTCCAGAAGTCATAGCTGAGTGAGATTGATATGTATACCTCAATTCCTCAGCCGTAGATGCAGCGATTACATAATCACCGCTTCCATTTGATGACATGCCACCAGTCTTAGCAAACCCCAACATCGCTCTTTTGGCCAGACGTTTTAGATTTCTCGAAAGTAATGGAGCATCTGTTAATACGACGATCATACAAGATCCATCGGGATTCAATATTTCCTCTTTAAATGGATAGTTTCCCAACTCTTTAGCTACAGGAACACCAGCGACTTCTAAGACTCCTCCAAAATTGGTCTGAACCATCACACCAATCGTATATCCTCCTAAGGAAGCTGGCAATTTACGTGATGCAGTTCCGATGCCGCCCTTATATCCAAAAGACATTGTGCCTGTACCGGCACCTACATTCCCTTGTTGAGTGTCTGAATCTGTGGCATTATTTATGGCGTCCTGTACATGCTGAGCGGTGACATGACGGCCGCGAATATCATTGAGACTGCCATCATTTGTCTCTCCTGCGATGATATTGACAGATCTCACCTCCTCATTTCCTTTTTGGCTGATAGTATATTTTATACCACCTTCAAGCGCCTCACTTATAGAGAGTGTATTGGTTAGGATGATCGGAGATTCTATATTACCTAGTTCTTCAACCTGACTGTATCCTGCAAGTTTACCAAATCCATTCGCTACATGAATGGCACCGGGGATTTTATCCTGGAATAGATTGCCCGCATGAGGCAGGATCGCTGTCACTCCGGTTCTCACGCTATCCCCTTGTATGATTGTAATATGGCCCACATGGACACCCGGTACATCGATGATCGCATTAGCAGGTCCAGGATCAAATATTCCAATTTCAATACCCCAATCCCGCAGTGGAGACTTTTGTCCTGACAGATGGTTCGCGATCAGGATCTGAAGAAGAGTCAGTAAGAATAGAACTTTATTGTATGTCATAATATCTAAGTTAAAAAGAATGATCTGCTCATCGGTAACGTGGGTATACTTATCTAATAATGCAAATCTTCTGAATTGTAAACCATACTTTCACAGCACAAAATGATATTTGTAAATTAGATTAATCTTATGAAGGCAAAATATAAAATGACGGGGTGTGCCAGGTTCTTAATTTTTCTGATCATCCTTATACCTATAGCATACTTCGGTTCCAAGTTTCTCAGAGAATCTGGCACCTGGGATAAAATTAAAGAGAAGGTAGAGAATAGTGATAGTGACCGTAGTTCTGTAGAACGAACCCTGGATGAAAAAAGGGAACGTATCCAAATACCAACAAATGACTCAGAATTAACCGAGCAATTTGAGAAATTAAGAGCAGCTTACGAAGAGCAGGAATTGTTACTTGCGAAACAAGACCAAACTATACAAAATCTCAAACAAGAAAATGATGCTCTAAGAAAAAGGTTGAATGATCCGTTGACAGGCAAAATACCTCCTTCGTCAACTCAACCACCTGTATCGTCCAACCCGTCAGAATCCTCCGACAGTCCTTCATTGGAAGATTTATTACAAGAAGCTGATTCTAATCTTGGCACTTCATCTGAAAGCGGGAATGCAAATCCCTCAGGATCAAGTCGTACTACATTAGGTCAATGGGATTTCAACTATTCAGGGGCCAGTGGAGTCATAGAATTCTATCGTCAGGATAATAAATTATTCTCAAGGATAACTATCCAGGGAGACAATCGAATAAATATTGAGGAATTGACGAGATCGGATAATCGATTCTCCGTTCGGAACAGCAAATCCGGTGAATATTATTTCCTTTTGAACAATGGGAACCTGGAGGCATATGACCAAAATGGCTACCAGACAACCTGTATCCGCAAATAAGGACACAGTATTTATTCCGATCCGTGATTGGTCATTAATCGCAATGTGAAGACATATCTTAATGCTTTTATATATCTTCGCGCCTCATTTTGAAAAGGTATATCAATGGCTAATATTTTAATCAACGATGGCATTGAGGCTATCGCTATCCAGATGCTGGAAGAGGCAGGTCATACTGTCACTAATCACCATATTCCGCAGGACGAATTATCGGCCAGGTTAAAGGAGTATGATGCTATTTGCGTTCGTAGCGCGACAAAAGTAAGGAGCAGTCTGATCGACACTTGCCCCCAATTAAAGGCTATTTGCCGGGGTGGAGTGGGACTCGACAATATCGATGTAGATCATGCTAAAAGTAAAGGAATAGCCGTCATTAACACGCCGGCTGCTTCCTCCAGGTCTGTGGCTGAATTGGTATTTGCCCATTTGTTTTCTATTGCGAGATTTTTATATCAATCCAACAAGGCAATGCCTTCAAAGGGGGGGACAGAATTTAAAAGTTTGAAAAAGTCTTATGCTAAAGGGTTTGAGTTATATGGAAAGACTTTAGGCGTAATCGGATTGGGC
>JAJCYJ010000155.1 GCA_029262975.1 Saprospiraceae bacterium | reverse complement strand
TTATGTGTGGCTGGTGAAATGCCAAATATTACTTTTACAACAGAAATTCTATCCTTAAATGTGATAAATGATAGGCACTTGTGTAAGATAAATACTACACAATATAGCGAATATGAAAAATCGCATAGGGGTACATATGCCTCTTATGTGTCATATCTCTGCTGGTAATAAAGAATGCTTTCTTTTAAAGTCATTCCGATTTGTAGTGTTTTGAAAAGTGCGTAAAGATGATTAAAGTCGGTATTTTTTATTTTTCTATTTTGATGCTTGCCCATTTCGGTATAAATCGATCAGATGCTCCTACTAAATTAGATTTAAATAACATCCAGGAAAGTCCTGTATCAGTTAATAAGAAAAAATCACCTGACATTACAGAGTCCATTCTTGGAGCTGGTCATTCTGGCGATATGTCCCTATTATATGCCACTGAGATTTGTAATAACCTAATAGATGACGATGGTGACGGAGATATAGATTTATTCGACTCCGAGTGCACACCAGCTGGTTATAAGGTAATAAGGTCCGGAGCTTATATTATAAATATGAGTGTTCAGCCACAGACTTCTGCTAATGGCCTAAAACCATATGGCCTGGTCTGGCACCTGGTCAATGAATATCAAGTTCCTGTGATATGGTCCATTAAGGATGGTAAGATTAAAGATGAAACAGATTTCACATATAACGGTACAGAATATAAAGCAGGTCCTTTTCTAATCGAAAATCAATATCGAACTATAAATGTCGATACGTTGATACAAGCATGGGAAAATATTGGTGTTGTAGGTGAGACAACAAATGAGGACATTATTGTACCTGTCAAAACAACTTTGTCCCATACGATGCATTGGACACTCGATAATAATAAGGGTGATATTGCATACAACTATTTATTTGCTGCGGGTATTCCAGAAGAAGCATATGAATATGCAACCGTAGGAGCTTTGGACTGCTGTGACGACGTATATCTTTTGCCGCATTCAGATGTGACTTGGCCAACATATGTAACACTTTATAACTGGCTAAAACCTCCTTCTCAAGGTGGCTGTGGTGGTTCGATATGGGCTGGTTGTCGATCGGGAAGTGGGATAGAAAATTTGAAAAACCCAAGTAATCCTGCGGAAAAAGTAAATCTCTTGATGCAAGAACCATTAATACCAACTAATGATCCCGCTGTCCCGGCAAATAATCATAATGACGGTAGTCTGCCACCACCTTACTTATATGATCATCATGATGATATCATGATGCAGTTTTTGGGTTCTATGGATGGTGCACAAGAGGGCGGGTCAGAACAAATATATCTTCCAACCTTAGGATGGAGACCTGAGACTAAGATTGGGATCTGGGATGATTCACACGAAGATGTACCCCTTTTGTCTCCTGGTGTGGCAGCCAAGATTGCTTACGGATATTCTTACGGAGATACAACACTTGGATATGTTATGTATCAGGGTGGTCATTCCTTCAAAACAGATAACCCTCAAAGCATTGCCGCAATCAGGGCATTTCTGAATTTTAGCTTTTTTGCAGGGGGGATCAAAAGGATTAAGCCATCAGCTCCGGCCTTACCAGCCACAGTTGATGTAGGCCAAGTTTATAACTTTAATGCTACTGCCTCAGGCGGGACAGGAAGTTATCTCTATGAGTGGACCTCATCATGTGGGGGGACTTTCAGCAATCCAAATAATTCAACAACTACATTCACACCTCCAGCCACTGGCGTACCTTTAGATTGCTTCATCAGTGTAAAAATATCCGACTTCGGCTGTGCCAACAGGTTTGCATTTTTGACACATGACCTACAAATATTGCCAATACCGGCTCCACCAGTGGCCATAAATGATAGTATAACGGTGCAATCCGGAACTGAAATTACAATAGAACCACTTTTAAATGATAGTGATCCCAATCTCGACCCGATATCGATTACTTCATTTATTGGCCCTTTTAATACGGGAAATGGAATGTTCACAGACAATGGTGATGGTACTGTAGGTTATCAATCTGATTATGAATACATAGGAGTAGACCAGATACAATATGTTATTTGTGATACAACATCTGTCGCTAATGAAGGACCATTTTGTGATACAGCCTCTATTGTTGTTACTCTGAATTGGTTTGATGAAAACGGATGTGTGCCTGATGAGTATTATGGGCCAATATCAAATGGGAATGCTGATGCTGTCGTTGCGGAGAATAGTGCCAGTAATCCCTTGGAATCATTAGGAGAGCCGATCTTAGTCGCCAGTTCTAACACTTATTACACCAAAATAGACAATGACAACGATTATCTTATCCTTGATTTAACAGATGTAATTGAGATCGGTAACGCAATCGATATCTATATAGGAACTGATGATGCCAGCCCTGGACAATTGAATGTGCAAGGAACCTTAACCGGAACAGATTATCTTAATGGAACAGACTTTTTTGATCTATCGACATATCTTACTTCAGCAGATCTCAATAGCGGTTCACCTGAACAGGATACGGTTCAATATGTTCCAGTTTCGGGTTCAATCCGCTACTTGAGATTTACTCGAGTCTCAGGTCAAGGGAAACCTTCGATTAACGCAATAAGCTATTATAATTATAATTGCTTAAGTGCATATCCAACCGCGTCCCCTGATATTGGCTTTATCTGCGAGGATAACCCTCTTTATTGGGCTGTCATGGACAACGATACAGATCCACAAAACCTTTCTTTAGA
>JAJCYJ010000154.1 GCA_029262975.1 Saprospiraceae bacterium | reverse complement strand
CTGAAGGCACGATTGTTTCAGTAGATAGCATGATACAAATTATAACGATTACTGCATTTTATGATAGTCTCAACATGGCCACTTGCAGTTTTAATATTGTATTAATGGATTCAATTCCGCCTGTGATAACTTGCCCTGGTGATAAGCTTGTGCCTGCAAATGAAAACTGTGAATTTGTTTTGCCTGATTACTCCGGAGAATTTTTGAATTCAGACGCCTGCACCATATCAGGAGTATTTTCAGTGACACAAAATCCACCTCCGGGCACAGTCATTGGAGGTATTACTAGGGTCGTTCTTTCGACCGAGACACAAGAAGGCAATATGACAAGTTGTAGTTTCACTGTTGTGCCATCGGATGTAAATGACACTTGTGACCAGGACAACGATGGTTATCTTTCATCTATAGATTGCGACGATAACAATTCAAATATACACCCCGGGATTATTGAAATTCCCAATAACAATATTGATGAAGATTGCGATGGGGTAGCATTGATACCGGCTGCGGTTTTTACCTATGTTAATGACTTTAATTTGCCTACAGGAGATTTCCTGGGAGCAGGATTTTCAGTTAGCCAACCCGCGAATTTTGCTAATCCGGGTTTACATTCAGCACATCCATATGCAAGTCCTGGAGAAGGATTTGTTATAAATAATAGAGTCGAATTAGCGGTACCGATAATCCTAAAAGAAACCGAAGAGGCGATTATGCGATTTAACGAAGTCGTACTTGTCGAGCCTGGGGAAGCATCAGCTAATTTTGGAACACAATCTTTTTATGACTATTGTGTGGTGGAAGGGCGCAAGCCTGGCAGCAATACCTGGGTGCCTTTACAAGATGGCTATGATAGCCGGGCACATGATGAGTGGTTGAATACTTATATCGCTGGCAATTCTCCCAATAGTAATGATTCGCGTTCAGAAGGCAATCTTGATTTGTTGAAACCCAGAGAAATAAATATGGTTCAGTCAAGTGGGTTTGCTCCTGGAGATACCATTTATATCCGTTTTCGATTATTTTCAGATGCTTTCGCAAATGGATGGGGTTGGGCTATTGATGACCTGGAGATTCAAAAAGAACCGGAGACCGTAGGTATTGTAATAACTTGTCCGGGAGACCAGTTGGTGCCCAGTCAGGGATGCCAGTTTGTATTGCCGGATTATACTTTGGAGACTACTACTTTTACTGATGACCCATTTTCAGGACCTGTTATATTGTGGCAAGAACCCTTTCCGGGTACGGTCATTACTACCACCACCCAGGTGACTATACTGGGCTATGATTCTTATGGTACAACGGACACTTGCAGGTTGACTGTACTTTTCTCCGAGCCAAATAATTGCCATGCGGTCCACACATATACGAACGATTTCAATACGCCAACCTCTGATTTTGAAGGATCTAATTTTTCAATTTCCTTGCCCGCGGATTTCGCCAATCCTGCGCTTCATTCTGTGCACCCATATCCAACCGCAGGAGAGAATAATGCCTTCAATTTTACGTCATTACTGACAGTTCCGATCATATTGGATCAGCCCGAGAAGGCGATCATGAGGTATGATGAAGTCGTACTTGTCGAACCTGGACAGGAGGGAGTCAGTTTTGGTGAAACAAATTTTTGGGATCATTGTGTAGTGGAAGGACAAAAATTAGGGAGTAACACATGGACACCACTTGCACCTGGATACGATAGCAGAGATGACCCTGATTGGTTTAGTACATACAATGGAGGAATCTCCCAGGGAAGTAGTAATTCAACTTCAACGGGTAATCTTACATTATATCGTAACCGGGAATTAAATATGATTAACACCAGTGGCTTTAGCGAAGGTGACACAATCATGATTCGGTTTAAATTATTTTCAGATGCTTTCGCAAATGGCTGGGGTTGGGTGATAGACAATCTTGAAATTCAATTAGATGCAGGTTCAAATATGAGTGAATTGACTGTGTATGAAGAATTGTCATTGACAAGGGAAGTGTCCAATTTAAATGACATTAATCAGGAGAACAAGTACCCAACTCGATTGCAATTAGAATCCATAGATGTGCATGTTTATCCCAACCCTGTAAGTGGAAACAGTATAAATATATCTACCAAAGGTTTGGATATAACAAATGATGTGATTTTAGAATTGAGAGATCTTCATGGTAGAGTGATTAGAATTCATAGAGTGGTGCCAGGATCAGGTAAAGAATTTCATGTGATAGATGTGGCTGATCTTCATAGTGGTATCTATTTGATCACTGTACGCAATGGAACATCGCTTATTACGAAAAAGTTGATAAAAGGGTAGTGTGGCATTTCAATTATGAAAAATGACACTATGTAGAAAGCCTTGTTATTTTTTTCAATTAGGCAACCAGGGAATTTGACATAGGAAATTAATGATCAAGTGAAATTTTAGCAGCAGCATTAGTCGCTATATGCGCATAATCGCTGGTCATTTTGAAGAAGAGGCCAATCCGGACATTGGTCTCTTCTCTTGGGTTACTGGGCTTGTTTGATGTTTGGGGTTGCCTTACTTCAATTCTGAATGGAGCATATCGTTCTTCCAATTGAGGGTATTAGTGGGTGGAATTGACAATATATAATTCGAGATTAGGTTGTTCAAATTGTTATTTTAAATTTCTCAATAGCAAAAAAGCAATTCCGCCTTCTCGTTAAATTATCAATTCCGAACGAAGCATATAACTATCCCAATTGAGGGGGTTAGTGGGTGGAATTTGACGAAAAATAAAGGCCAGATTAAGTGATTTAACTTGTTGTTTAAGATATCTTTTTATAAAAAATGTTCTTTTTGATGTGTGAGAAAAGTATAGCCTAGAACCCTGTATTCCAGATATAAAATTTCAATTCTTATGTTTTTGCACCTATTTATAATTATGCGCTAAAAGTGATCAAGACGTAATATTCTAAAAATCAGAAACTTCGATCTCTTGGAGAGCCAACACTAATAAAAATTATGGGA
>JAJCYJ010000153.1 GCA_029262975.1 Saprospiraceae bacterium | reverse complement strand
TTTTCTGAAATTGGAATATTCTGATCATAGATAGACAATGGCTCACTTGTAATTGTATTAACTTCTATTATTTTAAACTGACCATCTAATAATCCTTCCCAGGTGTCATACTTTATATCCAATCTGCCATAATATAAATTGAGGCCACTTAAAGATTGTTCTATCATTATCAGTAATTCAGGGCTAATAAGGTGATTGGCAGCACTTATTTTTGCGCCCCTGCAATGCGCTCCTATGGGTTCAATAATTAATTCCTGGCCTTTATTCAAAATCTTATTTTTCAAATCATATCTCTCTGCAATACTTTTTTCATTAACAGCAGATACGTTATTTCTCTTTAATATAGTTTTCAAATTTGAAAGGCCATCACCTACAATAGTTGGAAGTCTTTTTAATCCGATTGAAGTTATCCTGGCCGTATTGTTATCAGGATTCTTGACATAAAAGATACCACATTCATTGAGGGAGTCAATATATTCCTGAAGCAGGATATCATAATTGGCTTGAGCACAATATTCAATTAATTCAGCATGATTATTTATCAAAATAGCACCCAATCCTCTTTTCCCTACATTGGGTTTTACAATAATCGGATATTCTAATCCGTATGCTTCTGATATTAGGATATTCTTAATTTTAAAAAAATCCTCAGTTCTCAAAAGCACTGTGGTTGGATAGAATTTTTTATTTAACTTTTGATAAACATTATGCTTAGAAGAATTTTCTATATCACTGGACTTATAATCATTTGATATATTGGTAAAGAATAAAAAGCTTCTTGATCTAAGGCTAAAAAAGAGGTACATAAACGCTGTGGGAATATGCAATAAATACGACGGTAAATATTCCCATTTTTTAATCAAGTATTCATTTAATCGCTTCATGTCAAGGCATAAAGTTGGTTTAAAAGATCCCGGCTCCTACTGATTCTGGGGATTTTACTTTGTACCCCAATCTTCTGATTCAGATCCAGGTATTTATAAAAACTTCCTTTCTGTAAAAACTTCACAGTCGGAGCACGCATGATCAAATCATGTTTTCTTTTTTCTGTATAGTCATGACTTTGTTCTTTTAAGTATTCATCTATTAATGAAGCAATTGCTTTTTCAGAGTATGCAATGTCTCCATTAAATTCAATAAGCCATTCATGACATCCAATTCCATTACTCGCAGATTTGTTAAAAACCTTTGGAGCAATTGTATAGTCATTTACTTCTGTTCCAATTTTCTTCACAATTCTATCTATAACCTTATTACACATATCTTCCATTACCTCTTCTCCAAACACATTTAGAAATCCAGAAGTCCTTCCTATAATTCTCAATTTATATGGATTGAGAGAACCAAATTCAACCACATCCTCCACTACATATCTATACAGACCTGAAATATTAGAAATGACGAGTACATAGGGTCGTTCTTTTTCAACCTGTGATAAATTTAGAATGTTGGGTTGCTCATTATTTATTTCATCAAGTGGAATAAATTCATAGTAAATATTGCCGTCTACAAATAGAGACATATTATCGTCCTCCGGGTCATCCTGAAATGCAAAATAGCCCTCTGTGGAATTATATACATTGATATAAACTACATCATTATTCGGAAAGATATTACTATAACGTTCCTTATAGGGTTCTATGCTTACGCCACCATGTACAAAAAACTTAATACCTTTAAAAAACTGATCACAATTTTCAATAATCCCGGATTCTTTTACATAATCCAGTAATTTGAGATTCCAGGTAGGTAAACCGCTAATTCCTATTATCCGGTTATTTTCCCTGATCGACTCCACAATTGAACGAAGCTTTGATTCCCATGTACTGTTCAGGTTTGAAAACGCATTGTACGCTGACTTATGTCTTAAGATCAGGGGAATGTGATCCGCCATTATCGCAGAGACGTCTCCTACAAGACAATCCCCGAGTTCCTTTAATGAACCGGGCAAGACGATCATTTTACCTTCTGCCGCATCTCTGACATGATGGTTGACAATTGAGCCAGTATATATGGATCCTTTGATAAGACAATCCTTCAGATACCTTTTGGATAATGGTATGGTCTTATTTCGTCCGGTTGTCCCGGATGATTCTCCAAAGTATTTTATTTTATCTCGAACAAGAACATTTTTCTTTCCATTGCGCATTTGCTCGATAAAGGGTTCAATATCATCATACCGGCATAAAGGGACAGAAGAAAGGAATTCAGTCTCCGACATATTAGACCTATGTCCCAATTCATAGGCGTATTGCGTGTTATGAAATGACTTGACGACCTCAGTTAACGCAGATCTCTGATGATCATGGGGATTGCTCAGTGCCTCTTTTAATGCTCTGAATCGAAAATCAAGATACTGTCTGGTAATATTCATAGTAGACGGTCGGTCTCAAATATCTTATCCGTTAATATAAATAATAGCAATACAAATTAAGCTATATATCAGGATGTTTCTGTAGAGTAATTAGTCTCTTGAAGAGGTAGATGACATTGCAGATAACATTTGGACTTGTTAAGATCTCCAAATTCCTAATGTTTTAACTATTAGTGTAAGTTGTCTAGCTGATTAAAAAGTTAACTAAATCGAAATCTTAATGGTGGAAACAAATAAGAATAGAGATATCAAAGTCTCTCAATGGTCAATAATATAGGGTCACTAAAGCTATTTCTTTCAGATCAGTCAGAGACAGCCCCTTTTTAATGAGCTTTTTCTTTGGGTAATATATCCTGCAGTTCAAGATCGACTTCATGAACGCGATTCATTAAGTTTTGACGAATAATTTTTAATGCTTTTCTTTTACATTCCTCCTTCGAAATGTCACCAGCTGCCCCTAACAAGTTGGCATGAATACCTAATTGCTCAGAAGAAAGCATCCATTTGAAGCGATCAATCAGCCAGACACAACATATTTCGAATGAAACATGCATTCCTTTAAAAGTGATGATACAACGGGAAGCCGTTTTTCTTTCTTTGTTCACATGACGGGATTCATGCCAGGGCATAGTGTTTTCGTTGGGGTTTATACCAAATGTAAGCGCTGAATGCTCAGTACGCAAAGTTTCTAGTGGAATGCTAAAGAGGTTAGCAATAAATTAAAGTGGATGATAAAAAAAGGTATTCAATAACTATCGAAGACATGTTTAGATTATCCTGAATTTTCGTTCCGGGTATAAATTTTGGATTAGGCAGGAACCTCTAGGGCGGTTATCTTACGGTCTAATCCAACAGTTTCACTCTGAACATGAACGATACGAAGTCTAAATCAATCCTTGCCGGTGTTATGATAACGGCCGGTTCTACAATTGGAGCGGGTATGTTTTCATTGCCGATTGTCTCATCAGGTATGTGGTTTTTTTATAGCCTGATTATCATGATTGCCTTGTGGTATTTGAATTATCTGTCTTCCCTGGTTTTGTTGGAAATTAATCTACAATATCACCAGGGATCCAGCTTTGATACATTTGTCAAGGCCATTTTAGGAAGAGGCTGGAATATTGCTACGGGTATTG
>JAJCYJ010000152.1 GCA_029262975.1 Saprospiraceae bacterium | reverse complement strand
TGAATTATGCATCTTATTTCCAAACTAAAGAACAAGAATTACACTCAGTTGTAGATAGTATTTTAAATGAATTAATGCCAGATGGCGGTTTCAATTGTAGAACAACGAGAAGTGGAGCGGTTCATAGTTCGTTACACACTACTTTATCGGTTCTTGAAGGATTACTTGAGTTTCAGAGCGCAGGAAACGCTTACCGAAAAAATGAAATTCAAAATGCGCGAAGGAGTGCCGAAGAGTTTATCTTAATGCACCAATTATTTCTTTCTGACCGAACAGGAGAAATTATTAGGAAAGACTTTTTAAATCTGCCATATCCAAGTAGATGGAAGTACGATATTCTTCGGGCGTTGGATTATTTCCAATATTCTGGAAGTAAAATGGATGAAAGAATGAAACCCGCAATCCAGGTTTTACTAAAAAAACGAAATAAGGATTCATCTTGGAATGTTCAATCGAAGCATCCCGGTAAAGTACACTTTGAAATGGAAAAAGCTGGTAAACGCAGCAGATGGAATACATTAAGAGCAATGCGCGTATTAAAACATTTTAAAGTAGAAAAACTACAGCCAGCATTTTAGATAGAGCGCATAGCGACGCGCCATGGCAAAAACATTTGCCAACCACTTACCCGCTACTGGAAAACTGTCCCCACCCACGTTGCTGCCAGTTTTCAACCGTTCTCTATTTTTATCGTATACTCACATTTATTTCACCGATGTAGAGCTTGAATGTTCTTCACGTCGTCCTTATTTATCTAATATGCACATATGAAGCTAGTCAAGCAACTCAAAAAAAACCTAAACCAGATTCGAATTCTAAAATATGAAAGTGGTTCCTATTTAATGGAATATTCAAACGATGACTTCATAACCATGCAGAGAGTAGAGTTTGTAAACAGAGCGGCCCTAATTAAATCTTTAACACCAAGGTATGGTATAGAGAACCTGGAAGACATAGAATAACATAAAATTGAATATAGAATGCTAACTTATATTCAAATTGGTATAAGACATTCCTTCTCATGCTCATATGATCGGTTTCAGTGTACACCTATTTCAGGACGGGTCAATATGTGAAAAGATAGGGCTAATCCTCCGGCCTCCGGCCACCTTTCCGCGAAAGGCGCGGAACAGGCTATTTGAAAAGGATGAACGACCGATCCCGGAGGGTCGAGTATGAACGACTGATCCCGTAGGGCCGAGTGCGACAGCGCTCGAAAGGAGTGAATGCGTAAGCACTTATACAATGCTATAATGATTCAATGTCGAAGAGAGTGAATGCGTGAGCCCTTGTAGGATACATTGCACCATTCAAGGCACTTAGGAACCTAAGCACTAAAGCACAATAGATTTCCCACTTGAGTTCGTGTAATCATTAATTACAATTATCAATTGCTCATCCCCGCCCTTGAATCCCTGAAGGGAAATCCGCCCGCCAGGATTCTGCCATTCAAATAATATTTCAACGAACAAACAACAATCAACAAACAACGAACAACTTTCTTTAAATCAATTATCTACTGACGATCCACTTATAGCGGATGTCAGCACCTTGTACTGACGATCCACTTATAGCGGATGTCAGCACCTTGTACTGACGATCCACTTATAGTGGATGTCAGCGCCTTGTACTGACGATCCACTTATAGCGGATGTCAGCATTCAATTTATAATTAATCCACCAAAGCCTCCTTTGCACAATTCTTGTAAAATTGAAGCGCATTCGAAATGTCTTTCATTACAGTCTTTCTTTCTTCTTCATTTCTGTAGGTATCGCTTGATTGAGCGGCAGTACTGATGCGACTGACCCATTCAATAAAATACTGGGCTGCAGACCTGGAACTAAATTTTTTACCTGGTGATGTGATATAAATAGGATTCGTACTCGCATAAGGATAACAATCAGGAATATCTTCATGAGCTTCTTTATTCCAGGCTCTTAATAGCAACCAGCCGGGCCCATCAACTTGAATGGCTCCTTTGAAATCGGCAGTTTTTCTGTCATCTTTGAAAGTGTACTTTTTTATAACTTTTCCATTATAAACTAACTCTAAGTTTTCAATAGGAACAGAGCTTCTCATGAAGAATGTTACATCCAAATTTGAATTACTATTCGTCAACTCAATTGAATCCCCTGGACTGGCATTTGAAGCTGTTAAACCAAGTAATGGGCCATTCGTAACAAAACCTTTGCCGTCGCGAATACCTTTTATAATTTGATCGCTATTTATTTGTCCGGAGGCTGGTACATATACTCTGTTCAAACCTACCGGTCCTCGTAAACTGGAATAATTGGCCATGGCATCTGTGCCCGCACCGGCTGGAATACGTAAGCCACAATTTAATAGTTTGTACCATACTTCTTCAGAAGCCCTATGATGTGCAAAACCAATTAATTCGTAATAATCTACATAACCCAAAGCAGCATCTACAGGTACAGCATTGTATAAAGTCTGGGATTGAGTGGGAAAAATTTGCGAATCTAAAAAAGGATGAACATAACCCACTAACCCATTTTGCTTTTGGGTTTCTTCAGCTATAAAACTATTGTGTGGAAAGAGACTACCCACCGCTGTATATGGATAACCGGAATAATCAGGAAGTATCAAATGCTCTTCCAGATTGAGAAGGCCGAGATGACCCCAGAAACTGGTGTGAAATTCCTGACCTTGTAGAATCATAACCTCATTCTGAATAGCATCAGCGTCTCCTTCTGAGAAATAGGATACATCAGGTATACGCTGCTCTTTATTTACGATGAGGTTATAAATGAAATCCAGATTTTCAGCTTTTGCCTGCTCACGAAGCTTGTCAGGATGATTGCGATAATTGCCTCCATAATTCATATGTACATGAAGATCTCCGCTCCACCAGTTGCCAAAAACTTCCGGTATTTGTAATCGCTTCATGGTTACTATAATGGTGTCATTTATCTCACTTACATTTTTTATTTCTAATATCGTTTTTTCAAAATCAGGACCCTTTTGGGCTTGAATAACTAATGCATCAATGGGTACTGCCACATCAGCTATTCCTGTAGAATGAAAATAATGAGATTCAAATTTTTGAGCATTTGGATAGATGCCATCATCTCCATGAATCCATGCTTCTCTCGGACTATAGAATTTACCTTTAGCATCCAGGATGCTCATGCGTGCCGGCATGATAACTCCTGACTCATCCCGACTTACGATTACAATGTTCTTTCTGACATTGATATACTGAAGATCTGTGGTTATGATCGGTCGCTGTTTGCCAGTGAATACGTCCAATGTCCATAAAGATGTATTGCCGTCTTTATTGGATATAAAAGCAATATTTCTGCCATCCGGAGACCATCTTGGTGAAGTATTATCATAATCTCCATAGGTGAGTTGTATGGGATATCCACCTTCTGAAGGTAGCATCCATAGTTGTAACCAATTCCGCCCCAGGTAACTGCTGTAAACCATTCTTGAGCCGTCCGGAGATATTTCAGGTTGTGTCCGCCATTCAGTTTCTTCTCTGTGGATTGTAGTTTGGTTTTCTGGTTGATCAAGGGATATAGAAACAATATTGCCAGATCCGTGTGCTACTTCTCGATTAGAAATGGCATAGATATTTTTTCCATCGGGAGACCATGTGGGATTTATAGTATTGTCCCATGCACTGTAGTAGTATCTTTTAATTTCACTTTTATGATCCGGTGTTACTGTTGTTATTTGATTGAGTCTATTTTCCATTACTTTGGCAGTATGCAATAAGAAATGACCCGATTCGAATGTAGAAACATAGGCTACTGACTGGCCATCAAGTGACCATTTAGGTTCTACATTTACAGCTTCATTAGATGTTAATTGGAATGTCTTATTCATATTTAAATCCAAAAGCATCAATTCTATTGACTTTCCATTGTAACGGACAAACATTACCTCTTGCCCACCTGGAGACCAATCGGGTTGATAATCATAACCTG
>JAJCYJ010000151.1 GCA_029262975.1 Saprospiraceae bacterium | reverse complement strand
ATCACTTCCTTCAACTACTTTTCCAATTTTATAAAATGATAATCCCGCATCTTTCAACTCTTCATCCAGGTCATTTTTATTGGCCTGGATAATGATGCCGGGAGCTTCAGAAAAGAGTAACTTGATATCATCAGATTGGCCTATTGCACTCAGATCGATTTCAGCGACAATATCGATTTCAGAAAAACACATTTCCAACAGAGTGGTTAACATTCCACCTGAGGAGATATCATGACCGGCCGCAATCTCATCTGCCATAATTAGCTTTTGAATCGTATTGAATGCAGTAATGAGAGATAAGGGAGTGGCAGCCTTTGGGGTTTTATTTCCTATTGCATTTAGAGATTGTGCGATCGAAGAACCTCCTAATTCGTATTGGCTATCAGATAAATCAATGTAATAAAGGGCGCCAGCATTTCTTTGCAAAACCGGTTCTACTACGCGCCTGATATCAATACAATGACCCGTCGCTGAAATAATAACTGTACCAGGAGAAAGCACTTCTTTGTCGGGATACTTTTGTTTCATCGATAAGGAATCCTTACCGGTGGGTACATTGATACCCAGGTCTATTGAAAATTGAGAAACTGCTTCCACTGCCTCATAAAGTCTTGCATCTTCTCCCTCATTCCGACAGGGCCACATCCAATTGGCAGAAAGCGAAATTGATTTGATTCCATCCTTTAGCGGTGCCCATATAATATTGGTTAGCGCTTCTACAATGGCCAGACGAGCGCCCTCCGCAGCATCTATAAGACTACTTACAGGAGCATGTCCGATAGACGTGGCAATACCATTTTGACCTTGGAAATCAAGTGCCATGACTCCGCAATTATTCAAGGGTAACTGAAGCGGACCCGCACATTGTTGTTTTGCGACTAAGCCTCCGACACATCGGTCTACTTTATTTGTCAACCAGTCCTTACACGCCACAGCTTCTAACTTCAGTACATCTTTTATATATAAACTTACCTGGTCTTTGTCATAGGACAGCTCAGTATATTGTCTATTGATAACATGATCTGTCATAATCGTCCGTGGTGAACTGCCGAACATATCCTCCAACTCTAAATCTATAGGCGACTCACCTGTCTTTTTTGAGTGGAAAGAAAATCGACTATCACTGGTCACAATACCTACATCATAGATCGGTGCACGTTCTCGTTGTGCAATCGTTCGAAGTTTTTGCACATGTTGATCTGCAATAACAAGTCCCATTCTTTCCTGGGATTCATTTCCAATTATTTCTTTAGCCGAAAGCGTGGGGTCACCTACGGGTAATTTGTCCAGCTCAATTTTTCCTCCAGTTTCTTCAACTAATTCTGACAAACAATTCAGATGCCCTCCTGCGCCATGATCATGGATAGAAATGATTTCATTTGTTTCGCTTTCTATCATGCCCCGAATTGTATTCGCCACCCGTTTTTGCATTTCCGGATTAGCCCTTTGGACGGCATTAAGTTCGATACCACTTCCAAATTTACCGGTGTCAGCTGAGGATACTGCTGCTCCTCCCATACCAATCCTGTAATTATCACCCCCAAGAACGATTATTCGGTTTCCGGTTTCCGGAGATTTCTTTTGAGCCTGACTCTTTTTGCCATACCCGATACCTCCGGCGAGCATGATTACTTTATCATATCCGAGCATACGGTCATCCTGTTCGTGCTCAAAAGTCAGGACTGAGCCTGATATTAGAGGTTGTCCAAATTTATTGCCAAAATCAGATGCACCATTTGATGCTTTGATCAGAATGTCCAGCGGTGTCTGATATAGCCATTTGCGCGGGTCAATGTTTTCTTCCCACTTTCGACCGTCTTTGACGCGGCTGTAGGAAGTCATATAGACAGCTGTACCTGCCAAAGGAATTGATCCTTGCCCTCCTGCGAGTCTGTCTCTGATTTCACCTCCGGATCCTGTGGCAGCACCACTAAAGGGCTCAACTGTTGTTGGAAAATTGTGCGTCTCTGCTTTCAGAGAAATAACGGAGTCAAATTGCTCTTTCCTGTAAAATGAGGGAGCCTCAGCGATTTCAGGAGCAAATTGACTCAATACCGGACCTTCGATAAAGGCTACATTATCTTTGTATGCAGAGACAATGTCATTGGGATTTATTTGAGCCGTTTTTTTAATTAACTTAAAAAGTGAAGCTGGTTTCTCTATCCCGTCGATTACAAATGTTCCATTAAATATTTTATGCCGGCAATGTTCGCTGTTCACCTGCGAAAATCCGAATACTTCAGAATCAGTCAAATTTCGACCCAATCTTTGCGCTATTTTTTCTAAGTATTCTATTTCTTCGATATTTAGTGCAAGACCCTCTTCTATATTATATGCCGAAATATCCTCAACGGCCATAACTGGTTCGGGAGCAATATTAACTGTAAATATATCTTGCTTTAAAGCCTCATATTTCTGCGAAATCATGGGATCGAAAGAATCCCCTCCGTTGCATGGCAACAGCTCTTCTATCCTACGAATGCCGGTAATCCCCATATTCTGGGTGATTTCTACAGCATTGGTACTCCAGGGTGTGATCATAGCAGCTCTAGGGCCTATAAATGACGCATTTATAATGCTGGCTTCAATTTTTTTTCTTTCTCCAAATAGCCATTCCAATTTGATTTCATCTGCGGCATTGATGGGATGATTTATTTCTACTACATATACTTTATCGGAAGGAGAGCCAAAGAAGAGTATCATATGACGACTTATGATTATATGAGAAGGTGCAAAGGTCAGTTATTTTTGGGAGGAGGCTTAGTATATCAAAGGATATTTTTGGAATTAATAGTGACTTTGTATTTGATTTACACCTGTGCACCACAGATAGAATACCAGAAATATTTTTAGATTATTTTAACGTTTGCCCACGGTACGATGACTTTCGTAGAATCGTTATGAAACCATACTACGTACATATTACATTTACTGCTATCTAATGAAAACCTTTAAATGCGCGTACTAGCTTCATTCCTGATTCTATTCTTTCCAATCTTAATAGAAGCTCAAGACACGATATCATTAAGAACTTATAAGACTGCCATGATCCAGGGATCATCACCTGATATTGATGGTGATCTAAGTGATCCTGCCTGGGATGATGTCCAATGGGGAACAAATTTTACTGTACGCCAACCTAATAATGGCGATATACCAAAGCAACAGACCCGATTTAAAATAACCTACGATAATGATTATCTCTACATTGCCTATTATTGCTTTCACGACAAGCCTGAAAAAATTGAAAACAGGCTGGCAAGAAGAGATAGGTTTCCGGGAGACTGGATGGAAATAAATATTGACAGCTACAACGATAATAATACAGGATACTCTTTCACATTATCTGTTTCAGGTGTCAAGGGCGATGAATTCATTACCAATAACGGACAGAATTGGGATACAAATTGGGACCCGGTTTGGTTTGGCAAAGCTAAATTGGTCTCTGATGGCTGGACAGGTGAAATGAAAATTCCCTTCAGCCAACTTCGATTTGGGCAACAATCAGAATATACATGGGGCTTTAACATTACCAGACGTGATTTTGGCTCTGATGAGCGAAGTTCGTTTCAGCATGTACCCCGCAATGTTTCCGGATATGTCAGCAATTTTGCACATCTGACAGGAATTAAAAATATCAAACCAAAAAAGCAATTTGAACTACAACCGTATGTGACCACATCTATTCATAAATCTCCGGTTGTTCAAAGTAATCCATTCGCAGATGGCACTCAATCTCAATTAAATGTAGGCATTGATGGAAAGGTAGGGATCACTAATGACATGACATTAGACTTCAGCATCAACCCTGATTTTGGCCAGGTTGAAGCTGATCCTTCCGCCCTTACATTAGATGGATTTCAGATATTTTTTGACGAACGCAGACCTTTCTTTATAGAAAATGGCAATCTATTTGACAGTCAAATATCGAGGCTATCTGCGGGCGGACCTTTCTCAAATGACAATCTATTTTATTCACGACGGATCGGAGCGAGACCCCGGGGATCTGTCTCTGTCCCGGCGGATGCTTTTACAGATGTCCCTGATTTTACATCAATTCTTGGGGCTGCAAAAATTAGTGGTAAAACAAGAAAAGGGCTATCTATTGGATTTTTAGAAAGTATCACTGCAGCGGAACACATGGTTATCGATCTGAATGGCACGCCCACCACAGCCGTTGTCGAACCACTTTCAAATTTTTTGGTGGGTTCTGTTAAACAAGACTTTAAAGAGGGAGCTTCTACCATTGGGCTGACGATGACCTCTGTGACCAGGCAACTTGGGGATACCGGATTAGAAGATCAATACCACGACCAGGTCTATACGGGTGGCCTGGATTTTTTACATACCTGGAAAGACCGTGAATGGCGATTAAGAGGGAATGTCGTATTTAGCAATATTCATGGAACAACAACTAAGATCACACAAACCCAGGAGTCATTTGAACATTATTTTCAGCGTCCCTATGCAAATCATGTTCACGTAGATAACACAAAGACTTCTCTGGGAGGTCATGGAGGAACATTGTCAATTGGTAATCATGGTGGAAAAGATAATTTGAGTTATGAGTGAGGGTTGACCTGGCGTTCTCCTGGTCTTGAACTTAATGATATTGGGTTTTAAAATACGGCTGACCAAATTGACTATGTTCAATGGGTTGGTTATAGGTTTCCGAAACCATTTGGCATTTTTAGAAGTTTGGGCGTGAATTATAATCATTTTGCAAGATGGACCTATGATTGGGAGCATTTATATAGTGCCTTGAATGTTAATGGTTTTGCATCATTTACTAACTACTGGACTATAGGAGGAGGGATCACCTACGAATTGAAAGATATTTCAACAAAAGCATTATTTGGTGGACCTAAACTGAGACAGACAACAGGAATTGCACCTTCGATTTTTGTACAGTCCGATGGAAGAAAAAGTTTTACATATGGGTTCAGTGGTTTCGGATTCCGGGCAAGTGGAAAAGATAGAGATGCTGTCAAAGTGAGCGGTATCAACTTCTTTGCTTCCTTTCAGCCTACAGATGCACTCAATCTATCAGTTCGGCCCCGATATTTTCACCAAAATCGGGCCATTCAAAATGTCTCATTTGACACTTTTGAAGGACAAGATCGATATATAACAGGTAGAGTAAATCAAAAAACTTTCAGTGTAAGCATACGTGCTAATTATAGCTTGTCGTCGAAAATGACCCTGGAGTATTGGGGCCAACCCTTTGTATCAAAAGGAAATTATTCTAATTTCAAATATATTACCGATCCGTTGGCACATGTTTATACGGACAGATTTCAATTATTTGACAATGAACAAGTCTTTGCTAATGAGGAAAATGATTATTTCAATATTGATGAGAACAGGGACGGTCTGGTAGACTATGGGTTTGAAAATCCTGATTTTAATTTTTTACAATTCAGGTCTAACCTGGTATTCCGGTGGGAATATCGCCCAAATTCTGAATTTTTTCTCGTCTGGACACAAGGTACTACGAATACAGGAGATCCGGACAAAGGGATTTTTCCATCACTTACAGAAGATCTATTCGGAGATGAGGCCAACAATATATTTTTATTGAAACTTACTTATAGATTCTATTAAATACATGATTTTTCAGACAATCATTTTCTAATTTGTAATCGAACAAGTCCATAAAACAAACTCTCTCACCCTGAGTTTAATTAAACCGAATGTAGCGAACTAATTGTTGTAATAATTAAATCCTACAATTAATTTTCATGTTCATTCATTTCAAAGCATGTTCAATTCTAAAAATGAAATTAATTACAATTGGATTGAATAACCTATAACTTGAATAACGGAGGATGACTTTTATGATGATCCGTAATTTTTTGAAAATAATGTGCGAATGAAAGTATCAAATCATCTTCATAAAGATTTCCTAAAAAACTGATACTTGTCGGATGGTTTTCCTTGTCAAATCCATTAGGAACAACGATAACAGGATGGCCCGTTAGGTTGGTAATTAATAGTTGTCTCCCAGCGAAAGTAGGAGTTATAATAACATCATACTCCATAAAAATATTATGAACACTTTCTATCAGCATCGTCCGAAATCGATTGGCCTGAATATATTCAACAGCAGGAATGAACCGGGACTGCCTTAGAGAATTGGCCCGGGATCTTTGGTTTTGTTCTACCATTTTATCCACGCCCCCTGATCTAACAAGTTCATCAAAAAATGCCCCTGACTCTGCCCTTAATATGATATCAAAAGCTTCATATGGAAAATCATCTGGTAAGGAAACTGAATCCGGTTCTACTCCCTGAGCACGCAAAACCTTTAAAGAATTCCGGATATTATCCCCAGAAACTGTAGTGTCCAGATCAACCAGCTCCTTTATATAAGCAATCTTTAATTGTTTAATATCCAATTCTTCGTCAAATACAAATGAGGCCTCTTCGGTTAATCGATCTAAGGGATCGTTGTCCTCCAATACGTCAAATACAAGGGCACAATCCAATGCAGAACGGCAAATTGGGCCGACCTTATCCATTGACCACGACAAACTCATAACACCATCCCGGCTTACCCTGCCATATGTAGGACGATGTCCCGTAACACCATTTCGATTACTAGGAGAAGTTATAGATCCAAGTGTCTCGGTCCCTAAAGAAAATCCAACCAAACCTGCAGCAGTGGCCGATCCGGACCCGGCTGATGATCCACTCGCTCCCATTAATGTATCCCATGGACTTACAGTCTGGCCACCAAACCAGATATCTCCTCTTGCGAGCGCTCCAGATGATAGCTTTGCAATAAGTACAGCTCCGGCCTCCTCTAAATGTTGAATAACGGCAGCAGTTTCTTCTAATCTTTGATTTTCAAAAGGCCTGGCACCCCAGGTTGTCTTATAACCCGCGACCGACATCAGATCCTTAGTACCATAAGGAATACCGTGAAGCATTCCCCTATCTATTCCTCGGCGCAATTCATCATCTGCTCTTTTCGCTTGTACCATTGCCAATTCTTCTGTAATGGTAATGGCACATTTTAAGGTAGCATTATACTTCTTTAACCGGTCGAGATATATGGAAGTAAGTTCTACAGAAGTAAGTTGATTTGTACGTATCAGGCTTGCTAATTCGATAATGGAATAAAAGGCCATTTCATGATCACTATCCGGTCTTAAAATATCAAGTGGAAATTTGACATGTAGCGTATCCGGACCAAGAGGAATGTTGAAACCGGTAGGATGCGGATTAAATAATAATGAAGGAAATACACTGTTGGGAATGGCCCTCTTTCTCAATGAATCATACCCAATTCTGTTACGGATCAAATAAGGATACATTGTATCAATTGCGGCATCTGAAAACTCCAGTCCAATGAGCTTCTGTGAACTTTTAACATCCTTCTTAGAAAAATAGGTTGACTTACATGAAAAATGCAAAATGCAAAATATGAACAGGATGTACCTTATTACATTCATATCAAGTTTAAGATTTTATAAAAACAACAGTGACCCTATAATTAGAAAAAATTTCCACTTCTGACATTTTCAATTATCAAAATAATGGCTATTGTCTTTGATAATAAAAAATACTTTCAATTATTATCTTCCAGAATACCCTCCATAAACTTGTGTGACAAACAGTGCTTTGGTTTCGCCATTCCAGGCTACAGATGTACCAAAATTAGAATATTGTTCATCTAGTAAATTTTCTTTATGTTGAGGAGACTTTAGCCAATTTTCTACAATATCAGTAGCCGCTTTATTATAATCAGGAGGCAACAATGTGATTTTTCCTTCGAGCATCTGAACTAAAAATGCATAGTACTGAACATTCTCACCCACAATCGTATAATCACCACCATAATAATTAACTCTCTTTAATATTGTCTCTTGTTCTGATGCTTCCTCATTCGGATTCAATACGCCCATTAAAGATTGAATCTCATTTTGATTTTGTGCTGCAGCAGTCAAGTGATCATCAGTCACCAAAATTTTTTTACCGTTGGCAATTCTTTCTTTATTTATCGCCTCTTGGATCAGGGTTGTCAATAGCTTTTGGTCCATAGATTCAGGATCAATAAGGCTTGTAGGACTGCTGGGAGTCTGGACTTTTACAATGTCAGGACTACCAGGAACCTCCTCAATGGATTTTAATTCTTTATCTACGGAAGTAGCATTTTCTTTTGAAGGACCGCAACTGCAAAGAATGAAGAGCATGAAAGAGATAAAAGCAATGAGACTCAAATGGGAATTATACATATTGGAAATATTTGGTATAAGGATTTATATTTTTTTAATTGTCAAATAATATAATCCTATATCCACTGAATCTTTCAGTACAGAACTACATTAACTGAGTGATAAAGATGCGAATTTGGTATAAAAAGCCAAGACTAACACTGTCATTGGTACATTAAGGTCTAATCTCAGTATGAATACCTCCAGA
>JAJCYJ010000150.1 GCA_029262975.1 Saprospiraceae bacterium | reverse complement strand
TTAATCACTTCTTCAAAATTGTGCACAAAACCCATTCTATTAGATGCTCTCAAGTTTTTGTAAGGGTCGTCATTCTTGAAAAAAAGTTGACCCATAACATCTTTATGATCATGCCCTGGGTCAGTGTGAATAGTTGGAACTGCGTCTTTACTTACTAATATCTTCTTAGAATCTGTTTCACTTCTAGGATTGTAATCGGTATCCTTAAGACCTCTGAAGGAGTTAGGATGATTCAGAAAACCTAATACATGATCAAAAGATCTATTCTCAAACATTAAAACGATTACATGATCTATCTTATCTCTTAAATTTTTCATATTCAATTTTAAATTTTGCTGAAAAGACAGTGCGCCCTCAAATTTTCAAATGATTCTCCATTCAAAATATGACTTATTTATTGACGATAGAGATAAGGGCTCTACTTTAAATGTAGAAATTACTGAAAATTAAGTACTATAATGAATACGACCACGTACATTCCATCTAATTAAAGCATGTTTCAAATGTTAGAATTTAGGTATGAAGCTTTTCACTATGTCATAAAATAGAAATAGCGGTTTTGATTAATCTTCAAAACCGCTATTATATTTATAACATGTTTACCTATAGAATACTCTATTCCAAATGTGTTACTTCGTTAAGCACGAATTCATACACTGAATTTTCGCTTGCCTTCATATATTCAGTCAAATCTGCAATTTTCATATGCTTAGATTCCGAATGCGCCAGTGAATTTTTTTTGAACACATTCAAAGGCTTATATTGGATGGATAATGGTTAGCATACCTGTTACAGATGATTAGAAGACTTGACAGGTATGCATTGTTCTCCGCATCCCCTCTATTCTCTAAATTTCATTCCCTATTAAGTATATTGTATATCCTATAAATACTGTCAGTAATATTCCGGCCTCCCATCTGTCCAGTTTTTTCTTTTCGCCAGTAAACATCCCTATAAAGAGGAAAATTGTTCCACCCATAAGCAAGAAAATATCTGTATTAAAAGCAATGTTGTATTTAATTGGATTTACAAATGAGCTAATGGAAAGAATTAAAAAGATATTGAAAATGTTTGAACCTATTATGTTGCCCATTGCTATATCACTATTTTTTTTAAAGGCAGCTACAACAGAAGTTACTAGTTCGGGCAATGATGTTCCTGCTGCAATAATAGTTAATCCAATAATTTTCTTGCTTACTCCGTAATTAGTCGCTATTTCAATCGCATTATCAACCACTAATTTTCCACCAAATATTAACCCTGCTAATCCTAGTGCGATGAATCCCCAGATTTTGAAATTCGAAGCGGCCTTTTGTGTGATTTCTACTTGGGTATCATCTGTCTTCAACTGCTTATAGACATAAAACAAAAAAAGAAGAAACAGTAGAAATAATAAGAGTCCATCTAATCTTGATAAGATATTTCCATTTTGAAAAATGAATCCATTTACGAGCATAAACAAAAGAACTATTGCAATAAAAGAAATTGGAATTTCTTTCCAGACGGTTGTAGATTGAACTGTTATTGGAAAAATAAGTCCTACTATACCGAGGATTACAAATAAGTTAAAATTATTACTGCCGATGACATTTCCAAAAACAATATCAGATTGGTGGTCAAAGGATGCAATTGAATTAACAACCAATTCAGGTGCTGATGTTCCAAATGCAACGATAGTTAACCCAATTGCTAAGTCAGATATATTGTTCTTTTTTGCAAGAGAAGATGCTCCGCTTACCATCCAATCAGCTCCCTTTATTAAAAGTAAAAAGCCAACTATGATTAATATACTCGAAATTAATAATGACATAAAGCTTTATTTATGATTCGCTTATTTGTGCGTGTCGATAATAGAAAGTCAATAATAATTAGTAGTATTGGTATAGACCTCATTATTTTCGGTTACATCCTAATTTTGAAGACTCACAATTCACTTTTGTTTGCGGGTTTTTAAGCTTCGGTCATATTGTATATAGTGTGATTCGTTTTTTCAAAATTTCAACTCAACTTAGATTTAGAACAGAAATTTAATGAAGTCAGCAGGATTATTATTAATAGGAAATCCTACAGTTTCGATTTGCCAAACTTTATCAAAAAATAAAATATTCCGATTGAAATCAACAAACCACTTAATGTTAATGCCTGAGCCGGGTCTATATTTTTATAGTCATATATTATGAGTTTTCTGGCTATTGTGAGCGACGCGATTAAAACTACGTCTAAAGTCAATGTCTTTACATCTTTTGACTTAAATACCTTAATTATAGAATTTAGAAATTCTAGACTAATTATTAAAGTCAATATCTTACCAAATAATGATTGATAGTCTTCAAAAACTATATTATTTAGGATTGTTATATCCTGAATGAATATATAATAAAAGTCTTGAGCTATTCTTAGTAGGGATAAAATCACTATTAGTCCCACCATTATAGATAATATAAAAGTGACAATAACTTCGAATCCAATAAAAGAATTCAAAACTTTTGCTTGCCACGTGCTATTTTCAATTTTCATTCTTCAGGATTTAATTAAGCAACTAAAATTCAAAATAGCTCTAAAAAATGATTAGGAAGTTTCATAGCCTCTTTTGCTTCCCGAAAACTTGTAACTATGCGTCCAACATCTAAAATTGAATCACCGTTTTACCAATAGTTTTTCCGGATTCTTGCATTTGATGCGCCTTCTTAAGATTGTCAACCGTAAATCCCTCCAAGGTAGTGGTCAATGTTGATTTTAGCGTTCCCTCGTCCAGCAGATCGGCTATTTCATTGAGTATCTGGTGTTGACGGTCCATATCGTCGGTCTCGTACATCGACCGGGTATACATTAATTCCCAGGAAAATGAAACACTCTTCGTTTTAAGCAGGTTTAGGTTTAAAGGTTTGTCACTTCCTGTAATGGATACAATATGTCCCTGAGGCTTAATAATCTCTGTAGCCGTTTTCCAATAGTAATTCAGATCTACAAAATCCAGGATATAATCTACCTGGTTGTAACCAATTTTTTCTAATTCGTCCTTCAAATTGTGGTGATTCACTACATAATCTGCTCCTAAATCTCTACACCATTTTTCAGATTCGGGTCTGGACGCCGTTGCAATTACAGTAAGTTTTCCTAATTTTTTAGCTATTTGTATGGCTTTAGATCCAACCCCTCCGGCACCTGCCAGGATTAAGACTGACTTCCCTTTGTCCGTTTCAGGGTTAATTTTAATACGATCAAAGATGGATTCATAAGCTGTCAATGCCGTAAGCGGAATAGCTGCCGCTTCAGCTATAGTTAATTTCTTGGGCTTATGACCGACGATCCGTTCATCAACTAATTGATAGGTTGCATTACAGCCACTACGAGTTATATCTCCGGCATAATATACCTTATCACCCGCTTTGAATCTTGAAGTTTTATTGCCTACAGCCTCCACTATCCCTACTGCATCCCAACCAATTATCTTGGGTGTCTCAAGTATGGAATCAATGGCAGTAATTTGTCTGATTTTAAAATCGACCGGGTTTACAGAAATTGCCGAAATCTTTACTAAAAGATCATATCCTTTTGGGCTCGGTTTATTAGTTTCAAATTCTATGAAACTGTTCTCATCAGTAATCGGTAATGATTGTTTAAACCCTATTGCCTTCATTCTAATATTTTAAAATTGTAATGTGCTTCACCCATTGATGTAATACAAATGACAATTAACGAAAATTGTCTATTCTATTGTGTTATTTTTCAATTGAGTTAATA
>JAJCYJ010000149.1 GCA_029262975.1 Saprospiraceae bacterium | reverse complement strand
ATGAAAAATACCCTCACTACCTGAAAGTTTACTATCTGCAACATCAGTACGTATACCAAAACCAAGACCAAATCCATTTCCTGGCGCATACGGAAGTCCTTCGATATGATTTTGGGTCATCAACTCTAATGTCTTTCTTCCAATAATGCGATGTCCATTATATTTTCCATTATTTAGAAGCATAAGGCCAAATTGCATATAGTCATCTGCCGTCGAATACAACCCATGAGTGCCACCGAAGACAGTATTACCTTGTGATGGCGACCATTGAGGGACATAAGAAAGCGTGCCATCTTCTTCCACCTGATGTAAACCAACTACCCTATCCAGCTTATCTGAGTGTACATTATAACCTGTGTCTTCCATCCCGAGCGGATCAAAGATTTTTTGTTGTAAAAATTCATCAACTTTCTGACCGGAAAAATGCTCAATAAGCAACGCCAATACATCAGGAGCTGCACTATAATTCCATTGTTCTCCAGGTTGACCCATTAGTGGATAACTCACCAAGGCGCTCACTCGGTCTTTGATTGTCTTATGCGGTGTGTTATATAAGAGTGCAGCAAGGTTTTTGTCATATTCATTTTGACCAAGGCCATGAGAGAATCCAGCTGTATGCGACAATAAATGCCAGATTTGCACCTCCTTCTTTAATGGAACATAACTCACAGTAGGTGCTTCACCTTCTTTATTATAAGTAAGTTCCATTACTTTAAGATCCTTAAACTCAGGTATATATTTTGAAACAGGATCCGTTAAAAAAAAGTGACCCTCCTCATATAAAGTCATAAAAGCTATAGATATTATTGGCTTTGTCATGGACTGAATATAAAAGATCTTGTCAGAAGACATTGGATCCTTTGTCTCTATGTTGTTATATCCAAAGGAGCCAGAATGCACGGTATATCCTTTTCTATTTATCAGGCTTACTGCACCCGGTATGCGTCCGGCTTGAATTTCTTTGTTTAGATAGGTCTCATATCGATTAAGACCTAAATCCGACATACCGGCAGCCTCAACTGGTGAGTTAGTGTCTCTCCCATTTTGAGCATCTATAGCTATGGTAGTGAAGAAAGTAAATACGATTATTGAACAGGCAATCCTAAATGTCATTTTTGATAATTTTTGCGCAAATGTACAAAGTGTAATGTTATTGGGCGCGATGAATCAAAAACCAGGCAATACAAATTCACATCACTGAGGATGTTATCTTGTGTTAACCTGTAATGTCTCCACCAGTAAAATGGCACGAAAAAATAAGCATCGTGCTATTTAGATCTTTCTTCGAAGCTTTATACATCTGTAGAAAAATATCATTCAGGGGTCAAGCAAGGACAAACGGGGCCTATAAGCATGACTTGGAGATAAAAAAAGCCCCAATATCACGGAGTGTATTGGAGCTTAATAACCAAAAATCAAGAATCATCATTTTAACATTATCATTCTTTTTGTTTCCTTGAAGTTGGATGTCGTAATCGTGTAATAGTACACCCCGGATTGTCCAAGTTCTTTGGAATTGATGATGATAGCGTTCATTCCTTTATTATAGAGGTTGGTTGTTTTATACACTATTTTTCCATTCAAATCAGTAATCGAAAACTCAGCTGTGCCTTGCTCCGGCAAATGAAAAGTTATATTTGTATTATCTGAGAATGGATTCGGTTTATTTTGCATGAGGTTCAATTCAGGGGCAAATGTGCCATCTTCCTGGCTTAACACAATAGCCGAAGACTCCAGGTCATTGTCGTAAATTTCCGGAGATAGATTGTTGGTATTTAATTCCAATTGAGGGATTTCATTTCCATTGATTCTGACATCAATAAAAAATAATTCTTCCTCATTTAAATCAATCGACTGTAGTGATGACCAACTAATTCTTAATTCATTATTCTGAAGACTGAAATGTTCGTCTCCAAGATTTAGTTGATTTGATCCCAATACTACTAGTTCCATTTCGTCCATCAAAGTAATTGCGAATTGCATTCCAATCATAGATTGAATATCTTTTGTCTGAAAGCTATACCGTACCACCTTCCCATGGCGCACGGGATGCACATTTATTACAGATGTAGACCTCGGTCCGGCTAATTCCTGCGCCAGGGCAATAAATGCGTTTCCATTTACATCACCGACTTTTAACCCAATGAAGTTATTGTCATCCTCGTTAGATTGGGCATTATTCACCATAATATGGCTCTTATAACTCCATGGATTGTTAAGCATATCAAATTCAAATTCGCGATCAACAAATTTCCAATTGTCATTGGGAATATCATCTTTCAGACCAAGGATTAATTGTCTCAACGAGACCAAATCAAGTGCCGTGATCGAATTAGAATTATTGACATCAGCAGCTAATAATTTGTAGGGAGAGACAAATCTTCTCAATCCAAGGATATGCTGTTGAATCAGTACAATATCAAGTGTACTGACACCCGCTAAAGGATGTCCATTGAGATACGGACTTACTTCGTAATCATCATTTGCTTTGAGATCACTGAAACTATAATATCCATTTTCATCTGTTGTAGAAGTAAATGTCTGACCCGTAGACATGCTTTTCGCTATAACATGCACATCTCCTGCTGCACTTATTTCTTCGTCGGTAATAACTCCTGACAATGCAGAAGCTACTATATTATCTACACACACATTATTCTGACGGTCACTTATGGATATAATTACATCGCATGAAGCACTCGCTCCTGAAGCTGTATCTATCACCCATAATTCTACGGTGGCTTCATTGAATATACCATTAGGAATATCCTCCCCACATCTGTATGTGATCTCGGGTTGTGTACCATCTTGACTAAAAGAATAGATAAGTCCATCTTCAATATCAGTACATCCTCTTGTACTTTTCACATTAAGAGATTCGGCCGTAATGGTAGCAGTACCGTCTAATCCAATCACAGCTTCAGTCAATCCCACACATAAAGCTAAAGGTGCCTTAGATGTCGTGACGATAATTTCATAATCACATGTGGCGGTATTACCACATTTATCAGTTACTGTAAATATGACTTTGTGATGTCCTACCGGAAATAATTCGGTAACAGAAGCACCAGCAAAGCTCTGACCCGTCGATCCGTCATTATCCACATCTATTACATATGAATAGGTTAACTCATCAACAGGCGTACAG
>JAJCYJ010000148.1 GCA_029262975.1 Saprospiraceae bacterium | reverse complement strand
GATATATCGGTTTTCCCCCGGCATCTTATCCGCCCCATAGAATTGAGTCGTATTATATCCAAATCCGGCATATCTGAATGAATTATCGGATATACCTGGGTCTTTGGCTACATTGGTGACATAAATACCACCATCATTAGTCGTGTACAATTGAAACCACTTGTTGCCCTCATCAATAATTTGCCATTGTACACTGTGTTGATCAGGGTGATGTCCTTGATTATTAGAGAATTCGGCATTGGAGAAACCATTGTTTCCGTTAAAATTATTATACGCATCGCTTATAACAGTTGTAGCTACTGTTTGTCTTTGTACGACTTCAGAAATGAGACTAAAGGCTGTAGAGTCATTGACAATCATTGGGTCATATTGTGCCCCATCTTTTAATACCGGCCACATAAAATACAATTGCCTGAATTCGTGACCACCATCTTTTGCGATATCAGTATGTGCGGAATCGGCATAAGTTACATCATGGATGAAAATATATTCTCTTGAGTCGGCAGAAGTATTAGCGGCATCTAGTGCTCGTTCCTTTAAAGTCCAAAGACTATCATTACCCTGATCCCGGAAAGAAACCATCAATTGACGGTCGTTGACTATATCCCAGGCTTGAAAAGGAATGTCGACCAGGTCATTATAATCATAGTCAGAAGCAGGAACTCCGGAACCACGGCCATTAACTGTAAAACGATGTCCTTTCTGACCTCCCTGACCAAACCTTAACTGGACAGACAATACTTCTTCGGGGGGTAAATTACCTTCGAGAATGCCACCACCGATAGAGATACCATTAATGAAGTCTAAAAAGCTAAATGCACCTTCATCTTTAATCTCATATATTGCATCTGGTACATCTCCTTCGGACACTTTCATCTTGAAGAGATTGACGCCACCGACATACACTACATTTTTATCAAATGGATGCGCCTCGATGACATTGTCATACCAGCCTTGACCTGTTAAGAAATGAATGGGTTCACCTGTTTCTTCGACTGCTAATTTCCAAAGGCCGCCCCCATCTCGACTCTGATATAAATCTGAGCCACTGCCAGAAGCATCACCCTGAGCTGATCCCCAGACATAATTGGTATCAAGTGGAGAAGTAGCAATTTCAATTCTACCCCGAACCCGCAAGCCTTTGGACATATCAACCCAGGTCTCTCCCTGGTCTTTGGATTTTAATACCCCGTGACCTCTTACTGCTACATACAGTGTATTAAAGTTTTGTTGATTTACTGCGATGTCATCATATCTATCTTCTGTACTTAATAACTTCAAATCCCAAGTAGCACCACCATCTATGGATTTATAAATTGCAGCACGCAGACTATCTTCAAATACGCTGTTACGTGTAGTCGCTATGACAATATCAGGATCATCAGGATGTACCGCTATTCTACTAACATTTCTGAATGCATCGTATGCTCCGGCAGTAACTATTTGTGACCATGTTTCACCCTGGTCAGAAGACTTGAACATACCTACACCATCGATATCACTTGTAAAATGTTCTCCTGTTCCTGCATATATTATATCTGGATTGGATGGTGACATGGCCAGCGTATTTGTACCCAGGTTGGGCAGATCTTTCGTTTTTTCGGTCCAACTTTGACCCCCATCTGTAGTTTTCCAAATGCCACCTGAAGCACTTCCGGCTATCCAGGTCTGTATGTCAGGATCGTCCGGCATTATTAATAAGGCACGAGTTCTTCCAGCTACATTCCCGGGACCTCTTTCTATGAATTCAAGGTCATTAGATTTACGATTGTATGTCTTTGATTTTTTGGCTTTTTGGAGTTCATCAATTCTGCTGTTTGGGCTGAATTCCGGAGTACTCAGGTCGTCAGGTGTCCGTCGCGCGCGCTCAATTTTATCAAACTCATCGGGTGCATCTAATTTGAAATATCCATTTTTTCTTTTTTGCTTCTTGAATTGCAGGTAATTATCAAGAGTTGATAGAGGATCATCTTTGATCGTCAGTTTACGGTTCTCATGACTTTTTTCAGGGTCTTTTTTTTGATCGGACCTCATGACAAATACCATGACAGTTGTAATGATCAGGATAGATATTAGTGCGCTTAATGTAGTTTTCAATTCTTTTTCTTTAGATCAATAATCCTGGTGTAATCTGACGGTTGACTGCTTTTGTTTTCAATGACTCCGGGATGTTCCTGAACAATCAGGCTTTCTGCTGTTTGCCATTTGACCGTGCCGCGAATTCGTTGTTTGGGAAGTATGAGTTCGCGTTCATAACTCAGCACGGCAAAGGTCATTTGTTGATCACTGATAATTGTACATAAGTAGTAAGTACTATCTTTATTTACATCAACTATTGAACCTTTACCCAAATATGAAGCTGCGAACTGCAAGGCGCTTTTATCATATTTGGATTCAGCTATCACTTCTTTATTTTTCTTTCCACAACTTAAAGCACCAAATATCAGGATAGTAATTAAAAGATGTGATAATTTTAATTGGAATGACAAGATAAATCCTAACACGCGACAAATATCATTTTTTTTCAAAAGTACGATACATTAAACGCGGAATTAATAGAATCTATACATCTCGGGAAACTCACTGCTAATATTCAATACCAAATTAGATATAAAATGACACATAATTTAGCGTATAGTTTTCCAGCTTCTTCGTTTAAAATAATCGCCATAGCTATGGCTATGTCTGCGTTTTTTGGCCTCGAATTTGAAAAACTCTTTCGAGAAATTATATGCGACAAATTACACCTAAATTGGTATGAGTATCTCACTTCAATGATGTTTCTTTGTGGCCAGAATAATAATTGTGGATTTAAAAGAAAGAATTAAGGCACTATCTCAATTAGGGAAATGGATTACGAGCGAGATAAACCATGAATTAGCACCTGTGATAAGCCAGGCCATCGCAGAAAATGGCTGGTTTACAGAACAATCCATAAAGGCAGGATTGCATGCCATAGTCGATAATTATCTTG
>JAJCYJ010000147.1 GCA_029262975.1 Saprospiraceae bacterium | reverse complement strand
CACGGGCACAGTACTTTTGTCCACTACTACTGTGTACGATGTAATTAACTGAGTTAAGTCTTTAGCAACACCCAGAATATAACTCAAGTCTGCCGATCCATCTTCCCCTGGAGGAGTTGGAAGTGCAAGAAAAATTACCTTGCAACCTGATATCCCTTCTTTTAATGAAGTCGTAAAGGATAATCTTCCAGCCTTTACATTTCTCTCAAAAAGACCCAACAGTCCTGGCTCGTAAATAGTAATTTCTCCATGATTGAGTAAATCAATCTTATTCTTATCGATGTCTACACAAGTCACATGGTGCCCGGTCTCAGCAAAGCACGTACCTGAAACAAGTCCTACGTAACCTGTACCAATAACGGCAATTTTCATAGCATGATTTTACATAAAATGGCCAAAGATAAGATAAAAAAGCAGGCAAGGATATGGCGGTTCCTTTATGAAAATATTAGAAAAGAAGATGCACTAATCACTCAAATCTCTTTAATGCCTGAAGCACTCTTTTGCTTGTTTTTACCCACGTGAACTTAGCCGCATATTCGATTTGCTCTTTTAAAATATCAGGTGAAATATGAATTGCATCTGTCAATGATTTACTTATTTCCTCGATATTATTAGGGTCGAAATACAAGGCATATTTTCCTGCTACTTCTGGAAGACTTGATGTATTAGAAGTTACAATAGGTGTTCCACAGGCCATTGCTTCTAAGACTGGTAATCCAAAGCCTTCATAATACGATGGATATGCGAAGACTTTTGCACCCGTAAATAAAGCCGGCATATCATTTCGAGAAACATAACCGAGCAAAATGATGTCATCCCGATATTCTGAAGAATACTTCTTTTTTATAATTTCTTTTATTTTCCAGCCTTTTTTTCCGGATAGTATTAATTGTTCTTTTCTGTCTGGATTTGTATTGCGAAACAATTCATAAGCTCTGATCAAATTAATCAGGTTCTTTCTTGGTTCGAGCGTTCCCTGATATAAGATGTATTCCTTGAATATGCCATATTTGGCAAGAATATTCAAATCATGATCAGGTCTAAAGATGTTTGAAATACCTAAATGTGTAGGCACAATCATTTGTTCACCCTTGCCCAGATGTCTAATAATATCCGACTTTGTATATTGAGAGTTAGTGATAATTAAATCGGCTCTTTTAACAATTCCGGGAAGAAACAACTTTTGCAAAAACCAACCATTGAATGTGTGCCATTTTCTGAATAAGATAGGTGTCAAATCATGTATAACTGTGACGCGCTTGATTTCCCTGGGTAAATTAAACGGACCAAAATGAGCTGGTTCTATCATAATATCCAGTTTCAATTTTCTGGCTTTTGAGGGGATCATATACATCAATCGCACACTTTGATAACCCGGCAACCAATTGAGCGTAGGAATGACGATCTCCTCACAATCAAAGTCATTATTACTAGCTTTCTCCCTGAAAATAAAATACTCATTTTCGCGGTCATGCTTCACGCAAGTTTCGATGAAATTCTTCGTAAAGAAGTAAATTCCCGCATATTGTCTATCCAGGGCATCTCCAATTATTCCTATTCTCATTAGAAGCACTTAATTGCGCAAAGAAACATATAACTGTCGTATTTTTGACCGATGCAAGAATCTTTGGAGCGTACTGTTCCTATTATCATTCTTAACTGGAACGGCCTGGAGGATACAATTGAGTGCATGACCTCGGTTTTACGCCTCAAGAAAATTAATTATGAAGTTTATCTTGTAGATAACAATTCTGACCATTCAGAAGGGGAAATTCTAAAAAAAACTTATGGTCATGAAAAAAATGTAAGGATAATACTCAATAATGAAAATCTAGGGTTTACGAGGGGCAACAACACAATAATGAAACAACTCGTGGCAGAAGAGAAATACGAATATATAGCCTTGTTAAATAATGATACGGTAGTAACCCCCGACTGGTTATTTAATCTTATAGATAGTGCTCAAAAAAATAGAGCTGATATGATAGCCAGTAAAATGATAGACTATTATGATCGTAGCATAATGGATAATGCAGGTCATTTTATGCTTAATACAGCTGAAATATTACCTGTCGGTCATGGGCAACCCATCAACCAATTTAATAAAATGCAACAGAATATAGGTGCATGTGGTGGTGGGGCTTTGTACAGTACAAAATTGTTAAAATCAATCGGATTCTTTGATGAATTCTTTGATACCGGATATGAAGATGCAGAATTTGGTCTTAGAGCAAACAAAAGTGGCTTTTTTACCATTTTTGAGCCAAGTGCTATCTTGTATCATAAAGTGAGCCGGTCTATTAAAAAGATAAAAAATGATGCTTACTTCATGAAAATCCAGAGGAATATCTTTTACACGTATGCCAAGTTAATGCCGATTAAGTACGTTTGTTTTAACTTACCTTTTATTATTCTGAAGTATTTATTTTTATTTATTGGTACAATAATTACATTGAGATTCAATGTTATAAAATTGCATATTGGTACAATTTATTCTTTTTTTACACGCGACCTCAACAAAGTTTTGAATAACAGGAAGGAATGGTCCAATAAACACAGGAACTACTTTTCTAATGAATATTTAAATAGAATTCATTTCTTTCTAAGTACAGATATAAAGCGTTTATCTCTTATGTTTTCCAAAATTAGCCGTCAATTATTCTAGATGATTAAGTATCTAATTGACCGACTTCCGAGCAATAATAGATTGGAGAGAATTTGGAAGTTGGCACAAGTCGATTTTCAAAGCAGATATTACAACGATCGATTAGGCTTGTTATGGGCGCTTATTCGACCCGTATTCGAAGCGACACTTTACTTTGTAGCATTCAAATACCTCCTAAATATTAATAAAGAGGATTTTGGATTATTTATTTTTGGAGGTATC
>JAJCYJ010000146.1 GCA_029262975.1 Saprospiraceae bacterium | reverse complement strand
GCTTCAGAGATTTTTGGTTTAATTTTTCCTTCCCAATACGTTATAAATGGAACATGTGTGCCAGCCTCAAATAAACTATATTTCCCACCTCTAAATGGTCCCCATGGTGTGTGACTACCATTTTTTGTATCGGCCTCATCATAATATCCATCATTGAGAACCGGACCATTATCACTTGTAAATATGATCAATGTGTTTTCTAAAAGTGCTAGATCTTTAAGTGTTTTCATAAATTCTCCAACACACCAATCAGCCTCAAAAATGACATCCCCCCTTGGACCTAATCCAGTGCTTCCTTGAAATCTGGGATGTGGTGTTCGAGGAACATGGGGTTGCTGTAAGGGATAATATAAAAAAAATGGTTCGTCTTTGTGCCGGGTAACATAATCCTTTGCTTCTTCTAAAAAATGATCGGCCATATCTTCATCTACCCACAGTGCTGATGCACCCCCTTTCATGAACCCTATTCTCGGAATTCCATTAACTATACTATTATGATGTCCATGATGCCACTTCATTTTTAATAATTCCGGGTTTTCCTTTCCGGTAGGTTCGCCATCAAAGTTGTTATCATAATCTATTTCAATTGGGTCCTTTAGATCAAGGTTGTCCACATGTCCATTTTTGATATACACAGTTGGTACCCGGTCCTGGGTAGCGGCCATTATGTAGGAATAGTCAAAACCAACTTCATTTGGTCCCGGGCTAACTCTTTCATTCCAGTTTACACGTCCATTTCCAAGGCCGAGGTGCCATTTACCGACTATGCCGGTGTGATACCCTTCTTGTTGCAGCATTTTTGGTATCGTCATTTGGTCAGTTCCAATAATCAAGGGAGCTGTTCCAGGAAGTATTTTTGCGTCTTTTTCTCTCCACGGATAGATCCCTGTCAATAATGCATAACGACTCGGAGTACATGTGGCAGAACTGGCATATCCATTTGTGAATCGAACACCACCGGCGGCAAGTTTATCAATATTGGGTGTCTTAATAGCAGTGGCTCCGTTTGCCCCGATATCTCCATAGCCAAGATCATCCATGTATATGATGACAATATTGGGTGGGCCTGCTTTTCTTGTAGATGGGAAGCATCCTGCGGAGATGATTAACACTAAAAGAAAGAGATAGGTCGAAACTGAATGAATCATCTGATACATGTAAATGGCTGTTTTGAATATTATTGTTAAAATCTGTTAGAACAATTGATACGAATCGAATTCGAATTGATGATGCCAAATATATAAAAGCTTAAAATGAAGTATTGTCTGAGTTATCATATTATTGCTTTAATTTATCGACAACTTAAAAACGCGACATAATTCAATTTGTATTTGGCTGCTGTGGCATTAAGATTAGTTGCATATTGTCATTGAATTTAAGATTAATTTAAAAAATAAAATTTTACAATATATTAGTATTCAGACAATGAAAAATTCAGTTAAAATCACGCTTTTTACATTTTTTTGGCCCTTGTTAACTATCTCAATTTCTTGCAATAGTCAGACTATTAAGTTGTTCAACGGCAAGGACTTAAAAGGATGGCATGCAGATATTCCAGCAGCAGACATCAATCCTGATACCATTAAATCTTTTATAGTAAGAGACGGTAATTTAGTAAGTCTGGGTGAACCAAATGGACATTTAATTACTGATAAATCTTATAATAATTATCGATTAGAATTAAGATACCGCTTTGCGGGTATTCCTGGAAATTGTGGTGCTCTTGTCCATGCTTCCACGCCAAGAGCATTGTATAAAATGTTTCCAAAGTCTATAGAAGTGCAAATGATGCATGAAAATGCAGGAGATTTTTGGTGTATCGTCGAAGATATTAAAGTTGAAAATATGCTTGAACGCCGAGGTCCTGAAAATGAATGGGGAATAACCGAAGGCAAGAAAAGAAGAATTCTTAATTTAAATGACGATGCTGAAAAAGAAGTAGGGGAATGGAACGAACTGAAAATAGAGTGTCTTGGAGATAAAATAAAAGTGTGGGTCAATGGGATACTTACGAATGAAGGATATGAATGTACTGCAAGCAGTGGTCAAATAGCGGTACAGGCGGAAGGATCTGAAGTGGAATTTTCAAGCATTGAACTAACGCCTATTTCTGAGTTATCGAATTAGAGGAAACATGAATTTAGTGGGGTAGCAGAATTGTTTGACAGCGGGTTTCATACTCGATGGCATGATGAAAGCGAGAGTGGGTGTGGGTGCATTGGGTACAAGCCCCACTGTCGAGAGTGGGGGTGATGAAGGCGTCACATAAAGTACAATTAAGTAACTGAGCAGAATTGTTTGACCGCGGGTTTCATACCCGATGGTATGATGAAAGCGAGAGTGGGTGTGGGTGCATTGGGTACAAGACCCAATGTCAAGAGTGGGGGTGTGTGATAAGAGTAAATTTTCTTTTTTGAGTAAAAATGGATATAGAGAATTCTGAATATTGTTTTGTGACTTGGGTGACCCATAATTCACGAATTTCACAACGCATGGAGCAATTTTTGCCTTCTAATTATATTAAAAAATTATCACCTGTAATTTTAAATATGGAAGACCAACTTCTAATTGCCAAATTGATTGCAGAATCATGTTCTTTATATAAACTATCAACAATTACATTTAATATTCTTCCGGATCATGTTCATGGGCTTTTTAGAGTAGAAAGCGAAGAAGAATTAATTTTAAAAATTGGAAGAATAAAAGGATATACGGCTCATACATTTCGAAAGGAAAAAAAATTGAAATCGAGACTTTGGGCAAGAAAATTTAATCGTGATTGGATAGTTGATGATGATCATCTTAATAGTGTAATAAACTATATTGACTTAAATCATTTGAAACATGAGAAAAGTTGGGGGCGAGAGTTTTTATGTGGTTTTCATTCGGAACTTAGAAATATTGTGCGATCAGTAAGTACCCCGATCATTTGACAGCGGGTTTCATACCCGATGGCATGATGAAAGCGAGAGTGGGTGTGGGTGCATTGGGTACAAGCCCCACTGTCAAGAGTGTGGGTGA
>JAJCYJ010000145.1 GCA_029262975.1 Saprospiraceae bacterium | reverse complement strand
TATACCTCCCTGATAATTCCTGACCGAGCGGTGCTGGGGAGGTAGCCATTCCAGGGATGATCGCATCCATGCTGCTTCTCGTATGGTTGATCCGATATATCTGTTCACTATTTGTGTTGAACCTGTCATAACTGAACTGATCCGCCAATAACATGATAATGATAATGCAAATAGATAGACTAAAAGAAAGGCCAAATACATTTACGAATGAAAAAAGTCTATGCCTTTTAATTTTTCTTAGTGAGATTTTCAAGTAGTTGAATAACATGCCTATACTATTGACTGTATATCTTAGACCGCCTAAAGTCTGTCACGGTTACATATTATTGAAATTAGCGAAAATAACTTCCCGAACAATATTGTGATTTATCCCTGTTAAATGATAGATCGGTGACTATCAATGACGAACACGCTATAATTCACGGGCTAATCACATTTTCAGAAAGTAATACGTTATTAGTCAAACAACAGTATCTGATAAGATACCAGGATTCGGTCAATATTCGAATCCTAATAAATTATTGTAGTTATCGAAATGTCTTTAAGAGGATATCTTCTCCAATCTAAAGTTTTAGCATTCTCAACAGCGTCTTGATTTTGTAACCTTTTTAATTATTTACAGTCTTAGTGTTATAAGGCCTGAAATCAACTATTATGCTTAAACTCAACCTCCTGCTGGCTTTAAGAAGCTTAAAAAAGTACAAGATTTCATTTGTCATCAATCTCATCGGCCTGACAACCGGGTTAGCTTGTTTTATCCTGATCTACCTTTGGGTAAATGATGAAGTTATTATTGATAAATTTCACGAAAAAGATGCTCGGCTATTTCAGGTAATGGAACATCAGCATTACGCTGATAATATCATGACTACTACATCAACGCCCGGTTTACTAGCAGAAACACTTACTGAAGAAATACCAGAGATAGAATATGCAGCTACAACGACCTGGATAAATTCGAACACGCTTTCTATCGATGATTTGAACGTCAAAGCGAAAGGCTATCACGTAGGTCAGGATTTCTTCAATATTTTCTCTTATGGCTTAGTACAAGGCGATCCCGACAAAGTACTTGCTGACAAAAGTTCTATCGTCATATCTGAAGATTTAGCCCAGCGGCTTTTTAAAACAACGACCGATGTGATCGGTCGGACCGTAGAATATCAGCACGAAAAATCATTTATTATATCGGGCGTGTTTAAAGGGACCCTACAGAATTCTTCTTACGAATTTGACTATGTCTTACCATTCGAAGAATATAAAGACGACAATTCCTGGGTGTTATCCTGGCAAAGTAATGGACCGGCTACATATGTTACACTCCATAAAAATGCTAATGCTGAAGCCGTGACGGAAAAAATAGCAGACTTTGTATTAGAAAGAAATGAAGAATCAAATGTCAAATTGTTCCTATTTCCTTACTCGAGGAGATATTTGTACGGCAGCTTTGAAAATGGATTACCTGATGGAGGGCGTATAGAGTATGTACAACTCTTTTCAATTATCGCATTATTTATTCTAATCATAGCATGTATTAATTTCATGAATCTGTCTACTGCCCGGGCTTCCAGGAGAGCTAAAGAGGTTGGTATAAAAAAGACAATTGGTGCTGGGCGCAGATCCATGATTTATCAATTTCTTGGAGAATCTATGGTCATTACATTTATAGCTATGATCCTCTCTTTAATGACCGTGTGGTTGTTCTTGCCAAAGTTTAATGTGATCACAGGCAAAGAAATAAATATGGGTTTTAGTCTGACGAGACTCCTACAGTGTGTCAGTATAGCAGTCATTACAGGTTTAGTGGCAGGAAGTTATCCTGCTTTATACCTTTCTAAGTTCAAACCGGTAAAAGTATTAAAAGGTACAATTAAAGGTTCTCTAATCGAGCTATGGGTCAGGAGAGGGCTTGTTATTTTTCAATTTACCTTGTCTGTAATCCTTATTGTATCTGTGATTGCCATCTTCTTGCAAGTAGATTATGTCCAAGGCAAAAACCTGGGTTACAACAAGGACAATGTAATTAGATTGCCCATAGAAGGAAGAATGGAATCCAACTTGGAAACTTTTCTGTCGGAAACACGAAATATTGATGGGGTAGTTGCTGCATCTAGTGTGGGACATAGTATGCTTGGTCGAAATAATAATACGAGTGGACTTAACTGGGAAGGAAAGGATCCGGATCAGCGCGTATTATTTGAGAATGTCCGTGTGAATCATGAACTCATAGAAACCATGGGTATCGAAATCGTTAAAGGTCGGTCATATGATCGCAAATTTGGCGCGGATACTAGTAAGATTATATTTAACGAAACAGCCATTGATATTATAGGATTTGAAGAACCCATTGGGAAAACGATCAGGCTATGGGATCAATATGATCTTGAAATTATCGGTGTTGCAAAAGATTTTCATTTTCAATCGCTACATTCCGATATCAACCCTCTTTTTTTATGGCTCAGTCCGGAGAATACCTGGAATGCTATGATTCGAATCCAGGGAGGCGTAGAAAAAGAGACGATTGCAAGACTAAAAAACTTCTATGAAGCTTTTAATCCGGGTTTTGCTTTTGACTTTGAATTTCTGGACGAAGAATATGCAAAACTTTATGGCGCAGAAAAACGAGTGGCCACTTTGTCTAAGTATTTTGCTGGTTTTGCTATTATTATATCTTGTCTCGGACTTTTCGGTTTAGCCGCTTTTACTGCCGAAAGGAGATTAAAAGAGATTGGAATTAGAAAAACACTGGGTTCCAGTTCACTGAAAATCGTTTATCTGTTATCTAAAGACTTTACAAGACTCGTGCTAATTTCAATTTTAATTGCATTACCACTAAGTTGGGTGCTGGTCAGTAATTGGATGGAACAATTTGCCTATAAAATTAATCTGAGTATATGGATATTTGTTGGTGCTGGTTTTACAGCATTATTTATAGCCTGGTTAACGATTAGTTCTCATGCTATCAGGGCCGCACAGGTTAATCCGATTGATTGTCTGAGGGCAGAGTGACAATTGAGAATTGAAAATTAGTACAGTTGTTTGTTGATTGTTGTTCGTTGTTTGTTCGTTGTAGAATATTTAGAATGTAAAATCACTGAGGGTGGGTTTTCCTTTCCTTGGGCATTGAAGCTGATCAGCGAAGGTGGCAGGATCAAGGCGAGGGATAGCGATTGATAATTGATAATTGATAATTGATGAACGACAGAGCCCGAAGGGTCGAGCTCAACAGTGCTCGAAAGGAGAGAAGGCGTAAGCCGTGCAGGATACTATGATCCCACTTTTCAAAGGGGGTGCCGAAGGCGGGGGATTCC
>JAJCYJ010000144.1 GCA_029262975.1 Saprospiraceae bacterium | reverse complement strand
GACGCAAGGGGAAATGGAATATCAAATTGTTTCAGAATCCGAGGCGAATCTTAAAGAGAAAAAAATATCCGTCGATTCACCTATCGGTCATGGCATATTAGGGAAAAAGATAGGTGATGTCACAAAGGTTGAAACTCCTGCTGGAACAATGGAATTTGAAATTTTAGACATCTCAATATAAATAGATGTCAAGTATATTTTCACGTATTATCAGCGGAGAAATCCCTTCTTATAAAGTTGCAGAGAATAAATACTATTATGCCTTTTTGGATATAAATCCTTTATCTAAAGGACACACTCTTGTTGTCCCCAAAAAAGAAGTCGATAAACTTTTCGATCTTGATGATGAGACTTATCAGGGCCTTTTTATGTTTTGTAAAGAAGTGGCAGCTGGTATCAAAAGAAGTTTTGCATGCGATAGAGTAGCATTAACTGTGATTGGACTTGAAGTACCGCATGTTCACGTTCACTTGATCCCAATTAATACTATGAGAGATATGGATTTTACGAAGCCCAAGTTGAAGTTTGATGATGAACAATTGAAAATTATAGCAAAACAAATCCAGGATCGGATATAGCTGCGAGTTCTGACTCAGATTATTAGTTAAAAGAATTAGCTAACTCGTTTCTCATTAGCTTTCACAAAGCTCTTCCAGTCTTTATATTTTTTTCCTGCTGTTAATCCCTTAGGACCTGAGATTCTTTGAAAGTGACATACTGCGGCAGCCAGGGCATCCGTGGCATCAAGAAATTTGTCATCTAAAACAATTTGCATACGGCTCTTTAACATAGCAGATACTTGTTCTTTAGAAGCATTACCGTTTCCAGTTATTGCCTGTTTTATTTTCTTGGGAGCATATTCATAAATGTCCACTCCCATTGTCATAGCAGCTGCCATTGCCACCCCTTGAGCTCTGCCTAGTTTTAACATCGATTGCACATTTTTACCATAGAACGGCGCTTCAATGGCCATATGTCTGGGCAGATAGGTCTCAATTATTTCCTGAAGTTGGAGGTAAATCTCCTTTAATTTTGTCTGATGATCATCAAATTTTCTTAAATCAAAAATACCCGATGTAATCATCTTACACGACCTGCCTTCTATCTGAATGATACTGTAACCAGTAATATTGGTACCTGGATCTACGCCGAGAATCTTTTGGGATTCAGAAATCATGATTAGATAACGATTGATTTATTATTGAGTTGTTTGACATATTATATCTTCTATAACCAAATATGATTTGGATTCACCTACTTTAGGCAGCAATGATACTTAAGATAGCGTTAAAAAGAGGAAGAGAATATTGTAGGGTAATAAAGTAATCGCTACATTTAAGCATGGACTTTGTAATAAGAGTTGACAAGGAATTAGACTATCTATCTGCATGCATGCAGAATGAGAGATGGGCACAAGAACTGCTTTATAAGGAGTACTATCCCATTATGATGCCTTTATGTCAACGCTACGCTACCAACAAAGAGGATGCTTTAGACATTTTACACGAAGGATTCATCAAGGTATTTAAGCATATCAAGAAATACCAGATGGGAACTTCTCTAAATGCCTGGATAAAGCGAATCATGATCAATACGGCAATAGACTTTTATAGAAAAAGTGTGCGGCGTCGAACAGAAGATCTTGATACTGCCTATTCAGTCAGAAGTAGTGATCCAAATGCGATTAACTTTTTAGCGGCGGAAGAGATAATTATGTGTTTACACGATTTATCACCGTCTTATCGCGCAATATTTAACCTCTATGTTATGGAGGGATATTCGCATAGAGAGATCGCAGATCAGCTCAACATTTCGGAGAGCACATCACGATCTAATTTAGTAAAAGCAAGATCGAAATTAAAAGCATTGTTGTTAGCGAAGAGTGCAGAATATGCAAGGAGATAGATTTGACGATAAAATAAGAGAGCTACTTAACGGAGTTCATGAAGATTATGATAACGCTTCATGGGATGCTTTAAGTGAGCGCATGGACCGAGAGGAAATTCCTGCTCCGCATGAGGAAACATTTATTCCAGTCGTAAAACAAAAATTACATAATCATCGAGTTACAGTACCTGAAGAACATTGGACTTCTCTTAAATCTGATTTAGACTATATTCAGGAAAGACGCGAACGATTATATATTATTAAAGCCCTGGAAGCAGCTATCGTTCTCTTATTAGTATATACATATTTCAATTATCAGGGCTTTTCTACAGAGGTGGATATGGATCTGTCCTATATCGAGCAAGTACAGGAGGATAATTCTAAACCACAAATGATTGAAGCCTCAATTAGCCTAAATCAAGAGACATCTGACCAGGATTTTGTGGAGGTAAAGCTTAATCAAGTTATACTTCATTCTGAATCTAGTATTATTAAACTACCATTCTCTACGCTTGCTCAAGCAGCATCCACCCGAGAAAAGAAGTTCATACATTCCGTTCCCAATCCTTCGATTGAAGTAATACCATCTACTACTTTGGCGCTACTGAGCACAGCTGAAATTGGCAATTTAAGTACGGGGAGGTCTTTACCTGCAGTCCCTGAAAGAGCACCTTTTGTAGCGTATAAGGAAGTTGATATTTCACAAGAGGGATGGTCTATTGGTTTGCCTTTCTCATATGACGTTAACTTTATAAATACGGATATAAACATAGGCTATCTAAGTAATCAAATTAAAACCGGACTTGCAGGCAGGAGCTTTGGAGTCTCTGTTGCCTATAGAATGAATAAATATGAAATTGAGTCCGGACTCAGATATAGCGAAAAAACATTTGTACCCGGGCAACTGACGAATTATGCAAAATCAGGAGTAAATAGTTTTTTGGAGTCCCAGCTTGATCATATGGTCATCAAACAATTGTCCATTCCGATTTTTGGAAAAATTTATGCCTCACCTTACAAGAAGGCTACTTTATATGGTGTAGCCGGAATCTCAATTAATACAATTATTGATAATGTGTATGCGATACGTCGCACCAATCAAATTAAAGCAAGGTTGGAAAATGCACCAACAACTGATGTTGTTGATCTCAAAAATCTACCACGTGGACTAGCGCATGGAGGAAGTTTCGAACAAAATATATATATGACAGGAGTGGTTGGATTTGGTGTTCAATCTTATTTGACCAATGGAGTAAACTGGTACATACAACCACTATACCAGCATTCTTTTAAGTCTGAAATCAACCAGTTGGTAGACAGGATTAATACACTTAGTATTGAGGCAGGCATCAAGTTTTCTTTTTAACATAGCGGAATTATAGTTTTCATCAGGTGCTAATTATTTGTTTTCTCAACCTGATAAACAACTTATCTTGCGTCCGTGAAAAAAATTACCACCATTATCGTTGGTTCAGGGCCTGCTGGACTTGCTATTGCCGGAAGATTTGCTCATTTGGGGATTGATGACTATTTAATACTTGAATCATCTGATCATTTCGGCAATGCTTGGCGCCACCACTATGATCGCCTTCATTTGCATACAGTAAAGCAGTGGTCTCATTTGCCACACCTACCTTTTCCTGATGACTATCCAATTTATGTGCCCCGAGAAAAAGTGGTTGAATACCTCGAACATTATACGAAACGATTTGATATAGAACCAAAATATCAACAGAAGGTAGTGGATGTATCCAGGACAGAAGACGGCTGGCAAGTTTCAACAGACAGTGAAAAATTTATAGCTAAACATGTTGTGATTGCCACAGGGGTAAATAATATTCCAAAAATTCCGACATGGCCCGGCAAGGAATTGTTCAAAGGAGATATCACACACAGCAGATATTATAAAAATCCAGAAAAGTACAAGAACAAAAAAGTACTGATTATAGGAATGGGAAATACCGGTGCAGAGTTGGCATATGATCTCGCAGATCATGGCGTCAATGTATACCTGAGTGTCAGAAGCCCTATAAGTCTTGTGCCGAGAGATTTGAGTGGGAGACCAGTTCAGGTGACCGCACGACAACTTGCAAAATTACCTTTTGGTCTGGGGGATTGGCTGGGATCTCAAATTAGAAAAATATATTTCGGAAATTTGAATAAGTATGGTTTGCCGATTTCTAAAATGCATCCTGCTGTACAACTAAGGGAGACAGGGAAGACTCCTGTGATAGATATAGGAACTATAGCGGCTATCAAAGATGGTCGTATAAAAGTGATTCAAGACATCAATTCCTTTGATAAAGATTCTGTTTATACTAAGGATGGGAAAAATATTTCTGTAGATAGTGTCATTTTAGCTACAGGATATCATGCAGCCCTGGAGACTATAATACCTGGAATAGCTTCATTTCTTGATGATAATGGATTGCCTAAGTCGCCCATAGCCTCAGGTGACTTTTCTCAATTATATTTTATAGGATTTGATAATTATAAATTGGGAGGAATTTTGGGAACAATCAATGACGATAGCGAAAGCATAGTGCAAAAAATAAATTCTCTCAATTAAAATAATAAAATGAATACTCAATTAATATTAAATAAAAGACCTGTCGGGTTTCCGGATAAGGAAGTTTGGCGCGTCGATAAAACAGACATTCAGGAACCTAAAGAAGGACAATTCTTGACGAAGGTTCTTTATGTTTCTTTAGATCCAGCTATGCGTGGATGGATTAATGATGTAAGGTCATATGTGCCACCTGTCCAATTAGAAGAAGTTATGAGGAGTGGCGGAGTTGGAAAAGTTGTTAGTAGTAAACATCCGGAATTTCAACCTGGTGATTATGTTTATGGGATGACCGGAATCCAGGAATATTGCATTACAGATGGAACAGGATGGGTGAAAGTGGATCCCAAAGTTTTACCGTTACCACGGTATCTAGGCACCTAAGGAATGCCAGGATTCACAGCTTATTTTGGGTTACTGGATATTGGTCAACCCAAAGAAGGTGAAACCGTTTTAATATCTGGTGCAGCCGGAGCCGTAGGGAGTGTTGTTGGACAAATTGCCAAAATTAAAGGATGCCGGGCCATAGGCATTGCAGGAGGTCCTGAAAAGTGCAAGTATGTCGTCGAAGAATTGGGATTTGATGCATGCATAGATTATAAAAATGAAAATGTGAAGAAAAGTATAAGAGCTAATTGTCCGAATGGAGTAGATATATATTTTGATAACGTGGGCGGAGAAATTTTGGACATTGCCTTAACACAGATTAATAGAGGAGCACGTATTGCGATTTGTGGAGCAATTTCGCAGTACAATAATAAGACGGCAATCACCGGGCCCGCCAATTACTTGTCCCTTCTTGTCAATGCAGCGAGAATGGAAGGGTTTGTTGTTTTTCATTTTGCTAAAAGATATGCAGAAGCTGCCCAGCATTTAAGTACATGGATGGCCCAAGGGAAAATTAAATCCCGCGAACACATTGAAAAAGGAATGGAAAATTTTTACCCAACTTTTCAAAAACTATTTAGCGGTGAGAAAAAGGGAAAGCTCGTATTGCAGATTGCAGAAGATGATTTATAAATCAATTAGAGCGTACAAATCATGAGATTAGTTAGATTTGGAAATCGAAATAATGAGCGACCGGGTGTAGAAGTCAGAGGCAAACGATATGATTGTTCCGCCTTTTTTGAAGATTGGAACCATGACTTTTTTCAAAATCATGGATTGGCGAAATTGAAAAAAATTGTCAATAATGAAATTGAAAAATTGCCAGAGGTAAAAAACGGTGTAAGATGGGGAAGCCCAATAGCAAGACCTGGAATGATACTGTGTGTAGGATTAAATTATAGTGATCATGCAAAAGAATCCGGCCTGGCGATTCCTAATGAACCCATTTTATTCATGAAAGCAACTAATACAATCTCCGGACCATTCGATAATGTCACAATCCCTAAGAATAGCCATAAGACAGATTGGGAAGTTGAACTTGGAATTGTAATAGGGCGAAATATTTTATATCTGAAAAATGAAGAAGAAGCTGAGCGATCGATCGCTGGTTATTGTGTCGTAAATGACTTATCTGAAAGAGAATTCCAAATTGAAAAAAACGGCCAATGGGTTAAAGGTAAATCCTGTCCCGGATTTTCTCCTCTCGGGCCATATTTGGTTACTCGTGATGAAGTAGTGCATGTTTCAAATCTGAATATGACATTATCTGTCAACAATATTATGCGACAGAATGGAAGTACAAGCACTATGATTTTTAAGCCCAACTTTTTAATTTATTATATATCGCAATTTATGCAATTGGAAGCTGGAGATATCATTTCGACAGGGACGCCTCCTGGAGTCGGACTTGGAATGAAGCCTCCTACCTACTTGAAGGCCGGAGATGAAGTATCTTTGGAAATAGAAGGACTTGGGCGTCAAGTACAAGTAATGCGAGCTTATAAGGAGTAAGCTTAAAAGATCATGAAAAAGTTGTTTTCACTTCATAACAAAGTCGCTATAATAACCGGTGCTGGGCAAGGGATAGGTGCAAGTGTAGCTAGAGTTTTTGGTGAACAAGAAGCAATCGTGCATGTTCTTGACATTGACCAAAATGCAGGGGAAAGCGTTGTCCAGTCAATTCTTGATTCCAAGGGGCAAGCTTTTTTTCACAAGTGTGATGTTTCCAATCACGATGAAGTTGAGCATGTTTTTCAGAAAGTTGTTGCATTATCAGGCAGTCTTGATATCCTGGTTAATAATGCCGGGGTTGCTGCCATTGGATCTGTGGAAGAAACCACTCCAGGAGAAATGGACCGCCTCTACCAGATCAATATAAGAAGCGTCTATAGTTGTTTGCATTTTGGTGTCAAACACATGAAGAAAAATGGGGGAGGAGCTATCGTCAATATGGCTTCTGTGGCTTCTGTGCTCGGACTGTCTGATCGTTTTGCCTATTCGATGAGTAAGGGAGCTGTTTATACAATGACATTTTCTGTAGCAAAAGATTATATCAATGACCATATCAGATGTAATGCCGTTGGTCCTGCAAGAGTGCATACTCCATTTGTGGACGGATTTATTGCTAAGAATTACCCCGAAAACAAGGAAGAAATGTTTGAACGACTCTCTAAATCTCAACCCATTGGAAGAATGGCAAATCCCATTGAAATTGCTCACCTGGTTACTTATTTGTGTTCTGACGAAGCTTCGTTTATTACAGGGAGTTTTTACCCGATTGATGGTGGTTTTATCTCTTTAAATACTTAAAAAAATAGATTGCATTGCCCTAAAATGGAGCACATACTGTGGTATATCGACAGGCTTTCATGCACCTTATTGTACAATACTTGAAGCTCCCATTAAATACTTTAGTAATTTTGGCATTCAGTCATCTAAAAGGGTATGAATCTACTAAGTACAGAGGTCAAGAATGATGTCTTGACTTCAGTCAAGTCTTATCTGTCTGAATACAGGACGCAAATCCTGGATGCCAATAAGGAAGATATTGCTGTATGGCAAGGTGCGGATCAAGCATTATATGATAGACTTGTCGTTAATGACAAGAAAGTGGATTCAATGATATCAGCCGTCGATCAGATCATTAAAGATAGTGATCCGGTGGCTAGAGAGCTGTATAGTTTTTATCATGACAACGGTATGAAAGTGATAAACAAGACTGCCCCATTCGGTACCATCTTGATAATTTACGAATCCAGACCTGATGTTACCATTGAGGCTGCTATGGTGGCCTTCAAGTCTAACAACAAAATATTATTGAAAGGCGGTAAGGAGGCGATTTGTACGAATCGGATATTGGTGTCGTGCTGGCATAAGGCATTAAGTGACAATGGACTTTCAAAGGATTGGGTTACATTACTTGAATTAGATCGAAATCAAACACAGGAATTCCTTAGAAATCCTGGCGTGTCTTTAGACTTGATAGTGCCAAGGGGTGGTGAAGGTTTAATATCATTTGTAAAAGAACATGCCAAGTGTCCTGTCTTAATCAGTGGCCGGGGCAATAACTTTCTCTATGTACACGAGGATGCCAATTGGGCATTGACCATTCCTGTTATAGTGAATGCTAAAACAGATAAAATTTCGGCGTGTAATTCATTGGATAAAGTCCTTATAAATAAAAATTTACCTGACCTTTCAGCTCGACTAAAGGAACTTTTAGAAGTTCTAAATCACGCTAACGTTGAGGTATTGATTGACCAGACAATCGAAGATTTGAATATAGAAAGCAAAGCAAGTCTTACTGATATTAGTAAAGAATGGGGAAAAGAATATTTGGCCATGAAAATCTCGATAGGATTAATTTCGAATATGACTGATGCTATTGAATTGATCAATGAACATTCGGGAGGACATTCATCAACTATTATGACGCAAAACGAATGCTTTGCTGAAGAATTCATGAATGAGGTAGATGTAGCTGCTGTTTATCATAACGCATCGACGAGATTTACTGACGGGGGTCAATTTGGCCTTGGTGCAGAACTCGCCATAAGTACTGATAAATTGCACCATCGGGGCCCACTGGGCTTACACCAATTAGTGACAAATAAGTGGTATGTCTTTGGGACGGGTCAAATTAGAAATTAAAAGATTACGGATATTGTGAAGCGGATAGTACTTAAGATAGGGTCTTCAACTCTTACCAATGGATCAAATCGAATATCGCGTGGAAAGTTGGAGGACATTGCTGGACAGATCAATAGTCTGTCTGATGAGTATGAAATAATCCTCGTAAGTAGTGGTGCAATAGCTGCGGCACGTCAGGTCGTAAGTATGAGAAATGTGGGCTCTATCGAAGAGAAGCAAGCGCTTGCTTCCATCGGCCAGGTGCATCTTATGAGACTATATCAGGAAGTTTTCAGCGACTATAATATTGCTGTATCTCAATGTTTACTTACCTACTATGATTTTAATAATAAGGAGTCAAAGGACAATATTCTAAATACGATTGAAACCTTATTGC
>JAJCYJ010000143.1 GCA_029262975.1 Saprospiraceae bacterium | reverse complement strand
CTTTCGACAGTGTATCATTATAGCATTGTATAAGTGCTTACGCATTCACTCCTTTCGACAGTGTATCATTATAGCACTGTATAAGTGCTTACGCATTCACTCCTTTCGACAGTGTATCATTATAGCACTGTATAAGTGCTTACGCATTCACTCCTTTCGAGCGCTGTCGCACTCGACCCTGCGGGATCAGTCGTTCATCCGACATGCGGCTACCTTCCCGCGAAAAGCGCGGGACAGGCTCTTTAAAAAGGAGGACATTTTTATTCGTGCAGGATTATAGACGCTTAGGAACATAAGCATTTATGAACATAACATCCCGTGCTTTCACCATTAAACACATATTTTTAATTTGAAAATAAATAAAATGATCGCCACTGTAAATGTGATGAAGTAAATGATCTCTGAGAGTTCACCTGTTTGTAGCGTCGAAAATAAAGGGCGTTGCCCGACTTCGGAGAAGTCGAATGTTCAAAAAGGGTCAAATGAGGAGAAGATAAGCGGTGTATTTTACCGAGGGAGTTATTTAACGTGTTCGGATTATTTTTAAATTGTTGTTCAAAGGATAATGCAGAATGATCTACTTTTAAGAGAATTTTTTCGAGACCAAAGCCGTATCATTGCGTTATGGCAAAAGTTGTACAAGGTCAAATAGTTGATATTTATAATCGAAGAATTTTTCCTGGAGAGATAAGTATTGAAAATGGAATTATTGCGGCCATTCATGCTATCGAATCTGCTCCTGAATTGTATATAATGCCCGGTTTTATAGATGCTCATATCCACATTGAGAGTTCGATGTTGGTACCACATGAGTTTGCAAGAGTTGCATTGACACATGGAACGATAGCCACGGTATCGGATCCACACGAAATTGCAAATGTGCTTGGAGTAGAAGGGGTGAAATATATGATTGAAAATGCGAAAGAAGCTAAATTGAAATTTCATTTTGGAGCGCCAAGTTGTGTGCCAGCGACAAACTTTGAGACTGCCGGGGCACAGATAGATGCTGAAGAAGTCCGGTCATTATTACAATTAGACGAGATTTATTACTTGTCTGAAATGATGAATTATCCAGGTGTTCTTTACCAGGATGCTGAAGTATTAAAAAAAATAAGTTATGCAAAGGAAATTGGAAAACCAATAGACGGGCATGCCCCAGGATTAAAGGGTGAAAAGGCCAGGCAATATATTATGGCCGGCATTTCAACGGATCATGAATGCTTTACCTTAGCCGAAGCGTTAGACAAGTTGAAATTTGGGATGAAAATAATAATACGAGAGGGTAGTGCTGCTAAAAATTATAATGCACTTCATACGCTGATTTCTTCTCATAACGATCGGATTATGTTTTGCAGTGATGACAAGCATCCGGATGACCTGATGGATGGTCACATTAATCAATTGGTCGTGAGATCTTTACAAATGGGTTATGAATTATTTGATGTGCTCCAGATTGCTTGCATTAACCCGGTAGATCATTATAAGTTGAGATCAGGAACGATGCGAACTGGAGAGTGCGCTGATTTTATAATTGTGGAGAATCTGAAAGATTTTAATGTTCGGTCTGTCTTCATAGATGGCGAACAGATAGTGGACGCTGGAAATGTGAATTTATCAGTAAAGACGCATGGCATAATTAACAGCTTTGACACTGACTTGAAAGATCCAATTGAATTTGGAGTCCGTGTTGAAAGCAATCAGGCAGTCCCGGTAATTCAAGCCATAGATGGTGCATTGATCACAGAAAAGTTGATGACCATGTTGCCTTATAACGATGGCAAGTTGCAATGTGATCCCGAGCGAGATATCCTCAAGATTGCTGTTGTCAATCGCTATAAAAATGCCCCAATATCTTTGGGGTTTATTCAAAATTTTGGTTTGAAATCAGGGGCCATAGCGAGTACAGTGGCTCATGATTCTCATAATATAATTGTAGTTGGTATCAATGATGAAGATATGGCACGGGCCGTGAATCTTTTGATAACCTCACGAGGCGGATTATCAGCTGTTAGCAGTGCTGAAGAAAAATTACTTCAACTTCCGATTGCTGGTTTGATGAGTGACAAACCATGCAGTGAGGTTGCCTTGGCCTACTCAGAAATAGATAAATTTGTAAAGTGGATGGGCAGCACACTCACTGCGCCTTATATGACTTTGTCTTTCATGGCACTGTTGGTCATACCTAAGATTAAAATCAGTGATCTTGGTATGTTCGATGCAGAAGAATTTAAATTTTATTGATTTTGATTGTTAGAAAGGATACGGTGTAATAATTTTTCTATTCGTTTATAAGGCCGTTGGTATTGCATATTGGTTACCAAAAGTTGAATACCCCTGGTATGTTTCAGAAGGAGGCAACACTGTTGCATTAAAAAAAGAGTTTATAACTCTCAGCTCTTAGCCTTCCTCGAAGCTGTCAATCTTCTAATTGCAATTATTACTACAAGAGTAGAAATAAAAAGCAAAACTGCTCCTGCGACATATGGTGCACCCGGAAAATATACGATGGCATTATCACCTGTAAATCTGTAGAATAAATAGGCAGAAATACCTGGTCCAATAATTGTCGTCAGACTGAGCGCACTTGTTAACGTACCCTGTAGGTTGCCTTGTTCCTTTACAGAAACCTGGTTAGAAAGTATGCCTTGAAGTGTTGGGCCAGCTATCCCGCCTAATGCATAAGGGATCAGAAAGACATATATCATCCATGATTTGGATGCAAACGCAAAAAGCAGCATACCTATAGTCCAGAATATAAATCCAAATATGACCGTTTTTCTGTTGCCAAATTTCTTAACGACTATACCGACCACACCACCTTGTACGATGGCAACAAGCAGACCGACAAAGCTCAAACTATATCCTACTTCAGCTTCGTTCCAGTCATACATCTCCATCGTGAAAAATGTCCAGGTAGCAGGTAAAGCTTGACCAGCTATATGAGCCAGAAAGAAGGCGAGGATCAGACCACCAAGACCAGCAAATTTTCCAATATGAACCAAGGATACGCCAGGAATCATTTTTTTCAAGACAATATTTCTTCTATTTTCCGGTGTAAGAGATTCAGGTACTACAAAATACCCAAATAGAAAATTTGCAAAAGTCAACCCGGCGGCAATAAAGAATGGAAGTCTTACATCGATCGCTCCAAAAATTCCACCAATACTGGGGCCGATTATAAAGCCAAGTCCGAAGGCAGCCCCAAGAAGTCCAAAGTTTTTGGCCTTGTCCTCTTTTGTACTAATGTCCGCCATATATGCATTAGCAACTGTATAGCTTGCTCCTGATATACCCGCTAATATTCTTCCTATGAATAGCCAGATTATCGTAGGTGCGAAAGCATGTATCAGGTAGTCTATGCTCAGCCCGAATAAGGAAATAAGCAATACTGGCCGACGCCCAAATTTATCTGATAATTCGCCTAATACGGGTGAAAACAAAAATTGCATCCCAGCATATGCTATTAACAGACCCCCTCCATACGCAGCAGCTTCACTTAGCCCGAATCCTGTAAGATTTATTATAAGAGTTGGCAGAACGGGAATGATAATACCAATGCCTATTACATCTACAAGAACAGTGATGAAAATGAATATTTTGGTGCTTTTAAGTTTCATGAGCCGCGAAGTTGAGCATATAAATTCTAATACGCTGAATAATCTTGGTTAAACTATTCTAAGGAGCCAACGATTAATCTTCCGTGATAAATTGGGGCTCCGATGATTTCGTTAATCTGCTCAATATTTTGATTAGTGATGCGGCCTGCCGCTATTATATTAATATCGTTTCCAGCTGCGGTTATCATTGATTTGATAACAGAACCGCCTTCTTTAGCGGTTGGTGCTCCTCCAGATGTCAGGATAGCGCTCACACCTGGTATGCCCTTTAGGCGATGTACTTCAGCTACCAGATCACGGCAAGTATCTATAGCCTTATGAATAGTTATACGCATTGGCATAGCTATTTCCGACAAGAGACTAAGGATTTCCAGATCGAGATGCTGATGTTGCGTGGTTAAACCAAAAACAATCTCTGAGACCCCCATTTTCTTAACCGCAGCTATCTCATTCATCATCGTCTTGAGATCTGTATCACTGGCGACAAAACTTCCTGCTTTTGGACGGATCATTACTTTGGTATGAATATTAAGTTCTTTGATACATAGCTCGATATCTCTGAAATTAGGCGTGAGTCCATCCAGATCAAGACGACTACATAATTCGATTTGATGAGCCCCTAATTCCTGTGCCCTTAGAGCTTGTCTGTAATCTCCCACACATGCTTCCAACAGATATGTATTATGAGACTTTATCATTCTGCAATTTACTTAGACATTCTGTATGCACTTACCAATAGCATCAAGAGATTGGAAGAAATAATTGATTTTAGTTCAATATTTGATAAATATTATATAAATTTATAATATGTAAATAAATGAATGTGAAGGTTGTACTCTTAATTATAGGATTCGTTTGTTTTAATGGAGACACACTTATAGGTCAGGATAAACCTGAATATTCGGTTGAAAATATCGATAAATCTCTGACATCAAAGGCCCATGCCGTTATTCGCAAGGATGAAGCCCGGATTATCCTTGAATCGAGCAATGAGCATACAGATTATTATACCCGTGTTATATCGATAATGAGTAAAAAGGGGGTTGGATTCTCCAATTTTAGGGAGTTTTATAAAGAAGGTACCTCTAAGATTAAAGACATTGAAATCAGGATATATGATGAAAATGGAAAGATTATACGAGAAGTGAAGTCACGGGATATTGAAGATCAAATAGCTTATGACGGAGCATCCATGATATCTGACACCCGTCTGAAGCTATTTAACTATGAACCCGTTTCTTATCCGGTTACAATAGAGACTTCATGGAAGGAAGAATCAAATAATACA
>JAJCYJ010000142.1 GCA_029262975.1 Saprospiraceae bacterium | reverse complement strand
CCTGTGGGTATTGATTACTACGTAAATCGCTCACTCATGTTAAGAATCGGGATGACTGATTGATTTCGCCCCACGGGCGAATGATGACAAAGTCATCAAATGAAGGAACCACAAAGTGGGTGGGGCGGCTTGGACCCGATTAAGAAAATTGATCTCGGTTTTAATATTCTTATCAAGAATATTAAAAATACATTTGAGCAAGTGGGCTTTCCTGCCTGCCGTGACCGGTAAGGGCAGGCAGGTTTGAATCGTTTTTTGGCCAAGTGATTCATCCCGAAACCTCGGGGCAAAAAATGATTGCCGTCCGGCGAGGACAAGATTAAGCGTATTACGCAAAGGCTATAATATTAAAAATGTTTGAACAACAAATTGGCTGTGTAATTACGGGACGACTAATTATCTTCTATTGCCTACTAATGTTTGTAGGACACAATTCAAAATGTCGGATCTTGAGTCGTCACCATTTCCGAAAACTCAGAAATGGTGACAACAGACTATGACACTGATATTAAGTTGGGATAGCAATTCTCTCCTTTTATTCGATCCCATCGGCGTCGTAAATGCTCTGTTTGGTGCAATTATCTATGCTCTTCCATTAAGCTTATGATGATATTTAATAACCAAAAGTCTAAGAACATTCTTAATGACGATAATGAACCTACTGGCCACTAATAGGCAATGAAAGTTTTAATTTCTCCCATGCGAAAACAATCGCATTATCTATTACAGAATAATTCAGTTGTTCCTGGTTTTTATCTTTCCATTCAGGTTTGATATTCAGACGAAGTGCATCTTCATTTTGGTCATATCCATAAGCGCCCCAACCATCATTTTTCTTATTGAAAATAGCGACCCAATCACCTTCCTTTTTTGGAATAATGAAAAATCCGTATTTGCCAGCGGTTAAATTTTCACCTCCAACCTTAACGGCTTTATCAAATGAGATAGTCGTATTCTTGTCTGCACCAGCGCGCCACACCGCATCGTAGGCCTCCAGACCACCCCAGACTTTTCTTTCTTTTACTGATGGAGCACTATAATCAATGTCTACAGTGACACCATTGGCAACACCATTTGCTTGCATTCGCGGACTTTTTTGAGCGATTGCCACAGATGAAAAAGAGAATATGAGCAAGGCTAAAAACAAAAATTGTTGTTTCATGATTTCAAATTTTTATTAAATGAATTTTGATAAGATAAAGTACAAACGCATTAAATGAGCTTTTCATTTATTGTGCTTCTTTATGTATCAAGACCAACGGAAGAATATGCTGAATTTGTATTAACCATGACATTTAATAAGGAGCTTGAGAGCAATGACTAAAGGCGCTTCTATTTTGACAAAAGGTTAGGATTAAACTTTGACCACCATTTTTCCTTTGTTCTTTCCATCAAAAAGATCAATAAATGCTTGAGGAATTTGATCAAACCCTTCAACGATTGTCTCAGCATGCGTGAGCTGACCATTCTGCAACCATTTTGCCAATTGACCAATTCCTTCACCCATTCTTGCTGCATAATTGCCAAGAGTAAAGCCCTGCATGAGCACACTTTGTTTGATTAGTGTGGTTGAAATTCTGGGACCCATAGGTATTTCGGTCTCATTATATACAGATATTGCGCCACAGACCACCACTCTGGCATTTCTTGCAATGTTGGCCATGACTGCATCTGAGATGGTACCACCTACATTATCAAAATAGACATCAACACCATCAGGGGCAGCTGCACGAATGGCTTTGTACATATTAGTTGTTGTATTGTAATTTATAGCTTCGTCATACCCAAATTTTTCTTTGAGCATAGCTACTTTTTCATCCGTCCCGGCTATACCTATGACACGGCAACCATTAATTTTTCCAATTTGCCCGACAATTGTACCAACTGCTCCTGCAGCTCCTGAAACAACAATCGTTTCACCTTCTTTTGGTTTGCCGATATCCATAAGTCCGAAATAAGCTGTCAGTCCGGTTAGCCCAAGTACGCCGAGATAAGCAGATAAAGGTGCTTTGGTAGGATCTACCTTGTTGAGACCTTGCCCAGTCGATGTTTGGAATTCCTTCCATGCCAGCATCCCGCTCAAATGGTCACCTTTTTTATACTGATCATTTTTAGAATCCACGACTTCTGCCACGATACCTGATGAAATAGGTTCATTTAATTGAAAAGGTGGGATATATGATTTTTGATCTCGCATTCGGCCCCTTAGATAAGGATCAACAGATACGTATTTAGTAGCCAATAAGATTTCTCCATCCTGAACCTGTGGTTTTTCTTCCTGGATAAATTTGAAATCAGAAAGTTGAGGTCTTCCTTCAGGTCTGTTATTTAGTAAAATGACTTTGTTCATATTCGAGTGATTATCTGGATGTTTTATTAATTTAAAATTGATGATTTACTTGTTATAGTTCTACCAACAGGACTTTCTCTTCTTTGTTTATCCTGAATTACGAATTACTGCTGCAAAGTAAAATTGTGGTAAATTTTCCAGGCCCATGCTATGAAGATAAATTGGAAAGGTAACCTGATAAGAGCTGCTGTGTGACTTCCTATGGCGGGCGTAGCGGAGAAAACATCATAAACGTGTACAGGTAAAAAGACGATCATAAGGATGAGCAGGCCTAATGAACCATATTTAGCGAATTTTTTAAATAACACAGCAACTCCCAACAATACTTCTATAATACCAGAAAAGTAGATTATCACCATTTCACCCGGTAAAAAGGCCGGCACAAAAGGCAGATAAAATTCTGGTTTAAGAAAATGCTGAACTCCGGCATAGATCATAAATATGCCCAGAATAATTCTTGCTATACGCCAAAAGGTTGATTCCATTATTTTTGATTTTAGGGTGCAATGGTACGGAAAAGTAAGGAATGAAATAATTTTTATGTGCCTTAGTGCTTATGTGCCTGGGTTCCTGAGCATTAACTATTTGGGATTCAATCAGGTATTGAAGAAGCTCATCAGGTAGCTCGTCATAAATATTCTAATTAGAAATTTTATGCCACTTCGCTGGCTCGTCCCCATCTAATTGGATCGTGATATACTCAACCTTGTCATCTTTTTTATGAAATTCAATGATTGTATTTTCTTTAGAAAAGAATCGCATTTTTGATTCCGGATAAATATTGAAAAGTGGCCCATTATTTACAGAGGCATAA
>JAJCYJ010000141.1 GCA_029262975.1 Saprospiraceae bacterium | reverse complement strand
CTTTCGCCTTCACTCACTTCGAGCGCAATCGCACTCGACCCTGCGGGATTGGTCGTTCATCCCGTGCCTTGATCCTAAAGGAAAGCCTACCCACCATGATTCTACAATGCCAGAAATATTTTAACGAACAAACAACGATCAATAAACAACAATGAACATTTTATTACAATTCTCAATTATAAATTCAGGTTCTAATCAGGCACTTGTCTTGCAGAATTTTCTAAAAGGATACCCATAATTTTTTGGGCAGTCTCATGTCCGGAATTTTGATTTTGACCTGTGACAAACCTGCGTTCCTGGTCGATAACTGTAATTGTTTCGAAAATATCCCTCTTGCCAGAATTGCTTTTATAGTTGACACCGCGGTTTCTCAATTCGGACTCAGGATGCAAGGGTGTCTGAGTGATGCCCAGTTCTATTAATTGCTTATCGGTTACACCCGTCATATCTCTTCCGGTTATTAAATAATTGCCGATAGTGTCCTTTGCCTGAATCAATCCAAGTGCCCCGTGACAAACCGATCCGATAATCGGATGTTGTGCATAATAAGCCTCACTTATCCTTCGTCCCAATACTTCGGACTGACCGAGGTCATAGGCCGCCCCCCAACCACAAGCCAGGAATATGACATCGTATTTTGTAAAATCTATGTCATCAATCTTTAAAGAGGTCTTTACTTTTTTTTGAAATATATCATCTTTTTGATATCGTTTGTCGGCATCGGATTTGATCATAAATAGAAATGATTGAGGGTCAATTGGTATTTCTCCACCCTTGATACTTGCTATGTCTACGTTCATGCCTGCATCCTGAAATTCGTAATATGGTACTGTCATCTCCGAAGCAAAGACGCCGGTTGGCTTTCCATTTGTTTCACCAGGGTTATTAAGAACAGCATGACTTGTTGTTATAATTAATGCCTTTTTACCCTTCATCTCATACACTTTACTATTCGGGTATTCTGGGTGCAACCCCGCATTATGTAATATAGTAGGAAGGGAAAACACAAAAATGGCAACAACTAGTGCGATTCCAATTAGAATTCTAATTATCCATTTTTTCATAACTATTTATTTGTTAGCGCTCCTTTGTTTTGATGAATCGACAATAGAAACTTAATAGTCCAAAGAGAAATAATAACAAGATTCAATATACCTCCTGGAGCTTGACCAATTGTCTTAATACGCTTCCACATTGCAAGTCCATTTCGCCCAATATATTCAATAAATGACAGGATTTACCCAGGAGAATGTGTAATAATGCAACTCCTAATGCAGTTTTGAGCGTCTCCCAATAAACAAAAGTGAATCATCGTCCTCGAACTCTTTATAATTTTCAATTGAAAGTATCTCAAAATAGTCTTCAAAAATATCTCTGAGACCAACTTCATTATGATAATTTACGAAAAGACCCTTGAAAATTTCAGAACCTTCTCCTTTCCAGAATGAATGACAAATTATACCATTATCATTTAGAATCATAGCTTGTCTTTTTGCGGAATTAATTAATTCCAGATCGGTTAGGTGATGCAATACTTTGTTAGAATAAATACCATCAAATTTCTTATCTGTCTTTAAAGTAATGGCATCTAATTCAAGGAACTCGCCATTTGGGTTTTCATTAATCAAATGATTTAGAAACTCGTTTGAATTATCTGAACCTGTTACTTTGTATGATTCGTTCAAAATTCTCCAATCAGTTCCGGGACCAGACCCGATTTCGAGTAAAAGGGAATTCTGTGATAAAAATGGTTTAAGTTTCTCAATTAGTTCTGCCCCTGAAACATCTTTTGCCAAATGAATATATTCTTCGACCGATTCCTTTGTTTTATAATATGCTCCTTCCATGTTCAATTATAATGTGTAAACGCGTGCTATATATGATTTATACTACAAATAGAATTAATGATTAATATAGAAAATAGTTTTCAGACTTAAAGATGAGACAATGTTACTCTATGTGAAACCCTGCTTTTATATATTCTACTGCTTTTAAATGAGCAGGAGTTTCTTTTGAAACAGACGCCCAAATAGATACGTCATGACCAACACCCGCATAAATGAAACTTTTAGTGACGACACCCTTTTCTTCTAATTTTCTCATAAACAACTCTTCCTCGGATCGAGAAATTTCATATTCTCCAAGAATATTGTACGTAGGAGGCAGCCCTGAAAGGTTTTTAGACCATAAAGGTGAGCCATATTCGCTTCTAACATCACTCTTATTATTGAAGTATAATTTTTTGCATTCAGACCATGATGAACCACCTCCATCAAGAGCCGCATAGACAAGTAATTGAAAAGAAAATTTCGGACTATTTTCAGTATCCTTTGATTTTAGTACAGTGGCTGCAGTAAAATATGCTCCTGTACTTTCTCCCGCAATAGCAAAGTTGTCGGTTTCTACTCCAAGTTCATCGGCATGATTCCATATCCATTCAGTTGCTTCATAAACATCATTGTGTGCGGCAGGATACTTATTTTCAGGTGCTAAGCGATAATTTATTGCGATAATATTCACATCGCTTTTCTCCGATAGGTATCTACATATTTCATCATGACTGTCAAGACTTCCTGCAACCCAACAAGCACCATGTACGTAGACCAATGTCGGCTTTGGCCCATCCCCTTTCGGTTTGTAAACTCGTATGCCTAATTCCCGATCAGCTAATTGAATAATCTTATCAAAAACTTTTACATCATATTGAGAGGTAGTTGGTTTCATGGCTTCGACTTGTTCCCGAAATTGGTTTATACTTTCGGAAGTGGATAACCAAGCCACTTGAGCCATTATCTCAGTAGGAGCTAAAAATATAATTATTAAGATTGCAAATAGTTTCATCTGTTATGGTTTAATGCTGGCTGTCGTTCAATATCGCGTCTTCGATCAATAAATGCATTTGGGCCAAGTCAAGTTTTAATTCTGTCTTATTTAGGCTTCAAGGACATCACATAGTCATAACTCTCGTTAAGCATTCGTGCTAAAGTTTTCTTATTGTCTAACATGTCATTTGGTATTAAAATATATCCCTTTAGTTCCGCCCCATGCGACCTGAAGTGCGTAGTGGGTATGTTCGCTATGTACTTTTCCTGGACTTCTTTGGAAAAACGGATACCCAATTCTGCATCCTTATTCAATAAAGAAAACATATAGCCATTAGCAGAAGTGTACGGCATGGTCTTTCCTTTCCTTTCAAATCTCGGGCATAAATCTACAATGCTGTCATAGATCGCCAGTCGCCCCTTGTACATTGAACTCATATACCTCTAATTTTGAATTCAATATAACAAAAGTTCATTTCAGGTCACCTGAAAGCTCAACTTTACTCAGTATCATTTTCACAGACCTTAGCATGCTGGGCCAATTGCCACATAAAATTAGTCTGATAATAAATTGAATCCGGATTAACTGTGCCATTGTGAGCTGCATTGATGTAGTCAGCGGGTATAGGTGTCCCAGTCATACAAGTAAGATGGATTCCTTTAGTCTGAGTAGGAGTCGCTTCCTTATAAAATGTCATTCCGGCTCTCAAGTCAAACATAGTCAGATTTTTTCTGTCTCCGGGACTGTTGTTTAAGGTAGCCCTAGCATGACATGAAATACATGATGACGATGGAACCAAATTCATTTCTAATATTGAATTACCCAGGATGAGCGTATCTCCTTGGTTATCGGTGTACTCCGTCTGACTGCCTTTCAAACGATAATTTTGAAATACCTCCGGAACATTAAATTCCTTAAATAAATCCAACAACGCTTCTGAGGGACCTCCTACCGAGTAACCTTGATCTATAATCTTTTTAGGTGGGATGTAAGCCTGGGTGTTTCCAAATTTATCCTTACATCCTATATAGTCACACATACCAGGATTACCTTTATATTCAAAGGTTGACCATACCCAATTAGGCAGTTCATGCGTAACAAGATGAAAACCAACCAAACCCATCAAAGTCTTTCCGGTAGATTTTTCAGATAAATAATCAACTCCATCGATCATTTTGGTATAATAATTACCTACTTCTGTTGAGTCAACAGGAATCCATTGTGCTTTTATCATCATGGCTTGAGCAGGAAAGTTGATTTGCCCTGCTTTTGCCAATTTATAGACTGTGTTTTGATTATATAATCCCTGGTCCTGTATATAATCAAACATCGCTCTATTAATCCTTAATTCTTCATAGTATGGATTGTCAAAGTTAATCGTCAACACTTCAAATTGAGTCGTTTCAAAATTCTGGGGGCTATTATTAAAATTGTCCAATATCGAAACCGCCTTAGGTGGAAGGAGTCTCAGTTTAATTGTATTAGTGGGCCATGATACTCCAGCACATGAATCACTATATGCGTAAGTGGTAGTGGACCACATTTCCCATTCAAGTTTTTCTGGACTATCGGTAATCACCTGGAATGAGCGTGCCATTTTTTCCCATACGTACTGATCCGAATGATACGCAGCCATGGAAGCATCTGGCAATTTAGTGATCGTAATTGACGAATTTGGTCCGGCACATCTAATGAGCAGGACGATCATGGAGAGCACGAAAATGGAAACAAGGAATTTG
>JAJCYJ010000140.1 GCA_029262975.1 Saprospiraceae bacterium | reverse complement strand
AAGAATGGTTCAAAAATCTTATCGGTAATCTTTTTCGGAATACCAACCCCTGTATCTCGAATGGCTATTTCTACATAGTCACCAGGATCAAGCCCTTCTTTACCATTTATGAATAACTGATCTAACACGATATTCTTTGTATCAATAATAAGCCGCCCTCCACCCGGCATAGCATCTTTGGCATTGAGTGAAAGATTTATCATCACATCCTCAAAATCGCTCCCGTTAATTGTCACCATCCACAAGTCATCCGCCAACGTTATCTCCGTACAAATCATGGAGGTCAATGACTTCCTTATTAATATTTCTACGCTACGGATATGTTTATTTATATTCGTGAGTGTCTGCACGCTAGATTCTTGACTTGAAAATCTTAGAAGACGACGTGTTAATTCTGCACCTCGAAGTGCAGCCTTCTTGGCACTCATGAGTTGTCCTTGAAGCTTGCCTTCATGCACTATCTCTAGATTTATAAGATCAATGTTGCCAATGATAATTCCGAGTAAATTATTGAAGTCATGAGAAATACCGCCTGTTAGTTGACCAATTACATCCATTTTCTGGGCGCGACGGAGTTGATTCCCAAGCTCTTTTTTCTCAGTAACATCTTCACTAACTGACAAGTAATTAGTGATTCTTCCATCCTTAGCCCTAATCGGCGAAATTGAAGTATATTCCCAGTGAAAAGTTCCATCTTTTCGTTTATTTCTAAGCTCACCACTCCATTCGCCACCAGTAGAAATTGTCTTCCAGAGTTCCCGATATTCTTCAAGCGAGGTATGTCCGGTTTTGAATATTCTCGGGTTTTGCCCAATGACTTCATTAACGCTGTAGCCGGTTGTATTAACAAACTTTTTATTGACGTATTCAATCTCACCTTTGGTATCCGTGATGATCACCATTGACGAACTCTGCTCAACGGCGCTCGAAAGCTTGTTGGCAACATCTTCTGCATGTTTAAGTTCTGTGGTGTCGATAATACTAACGGGAACAGACTGAAAGCCATTCTTAGTCTCGGGGATTATAAACGAGATGATGGCAGGAAAAATTTTACCTTCAATAGTTTTATAGAAAATTTCTGATCTAAATGTTTTTTGTTTGTCCCAAATGGCACACAATCCATTGATAAATACTTCGATTGCTCCCGGCCCGAATGTTTTACCAACTCCACGAATAAGTTCAGCCTGATTTTTCGTATCAAATAATATCAATGCCGCCTTATTGACATGAGATACCCTCACCAAATGGGTGAAATCCCAAGCTACTTGTTTGTTTTCCTCCAAGTATCCGCGAAGATCACTCACTCCCTCATGCCGAAGCCTTTCTAGTGCTTCATAGACTTCAGTTAAATTCTCATTCCATATAGATACTTCGTTATTTTCGAAGAGATTCCTAGACCGCTCCATACTTTTTTTCAGTGCTATGTATGGTCTCTTTAAATTTGAGATGACCACTGCTTGAAATATAAACCAGAAAGAGAAGATTTTAATAATGTGCCCGACTAAATTTGAGATTCCATAAACGCTTATATAAAACGTAAATGCTAATTCGGCACAAATCGTCATAATGATCGCAGCGATGATCAATACCCTGTCTTCTTTTGTGATATCTGACCCATTCAAGGTTATGGTAATAATCGCAAACACCAGCATTACAATAATCATGTATTCGCTGTAAACCTTAAAATCTGTGAGCCCTTCCCCTTCGATAAAACCGATGGGGAAAAGTCCTGATAAAATCAAGGCGGTCAGTACACAGGCCACTCCTCCCCAAATGCCTATTAAAGCCCATTCGTTTATTTTCTTGGCTATAACGAATGGCGCTACGAGTAACACCAACGCTTCCAAAAACCGAGTACCGACCCAAAATTGTATAGACATATTTCCGCTATCCACCACAAAAGCATTCATCCCTTTGTAGACAAAAGTGTGAATTAAATCGAGCAAACCAATCCAGAAATATCCACAGGCTAAAAACAGCAGAAAGTTATTTGTGACTAAGGTGCGTGTGGACCACGCAAAGGAAAATAATACAAGAGAAATGACGACTGCGAATAACTCGGCCAGCGTATGAAAAGCAAGAAAACTGAACTGGGAGACAAAAATGAGAAAAAGAGCAGCTGCCGAGGGAAACACCGACCCAGTAAATAATTCTGTGTAACTGCCCTGTTTTTAAATATAGTCAGTCAAACGGTCTTCAAACTCAATCATAAAACGATTCATGGCTGCTTTCCAATTATGGATTGGCATTGTCCATTTTTTCGAAGCCTGCATGATGGCGAGATACACCACCTTCGTTGCGGAATCGTCAGTCGGAAATAGCTTACGCTTTTTGATTGCCTTGCGAATAACGCTGTTCAAGGACTCAATCGCGTTGGTGGTGTAGATTGCCTTGCGAATGTCCTCAGGATAATTGAATAAGGTATTGAGATTATTCCAATGACGGTGCCAACTACGGCTGATTTGAGGGTATTGATCATCCCAACGCTCGGAGAATTCCTTGAGCGCCTGTAAGGCTTCTTCTTCGGTCACAGAGCGATAGATCTGTTTTAAATCCGCTGTCACTCGCTTGTAGTCCTTCCAGGACACATATCGTAGCGAGTTGCGTACCATGTGAACGATACAAAGCTGAATCTGTGCTTTTGGAAAGACCGTCTGAATGGCATCAGGAAATCCCTTCAAACCATCAACGCAGGCAATCAGAATATCGTTCACGCCCCGATTTTGCAGTTCGGTCAGAACGTTCAACCAAAATTTTGCACCTTCGTTCTCGGACAACCACATACCTAATAATTCTTTGTGGCCTTCCATATTGATGCCGAGCGCAAGATAAATAGCTTTGTTGATGACCCGCTTATCTTGGCGAATTTTGACCACGATACAATCCAGATAAACGAT
>JAJCYJ010000139.1 GCA_029262975.1 Saprospiraceae bacterium | reverse complement strand
GCACTATTCTCATTTGCATTTGTTAGCCTGATCACATCGTGTAGGGAATCTGATGAACTCGAGTTAGTAAGTGTGGAAGATTATGTAGACGAGGCCATGTTTGACATGGAAGCCGCCGGGAAAATCGGTCGGAATGGCTGTTTTGATCTTGTATTTCCGGTTACCATTAACTTTCCAGATGGATCATCTGTCAGTGTCGACGATTACGACGCAATGAAGGATGCGCTCAAAACCTGGAAAGAAGCTAATCCAGACGCTGAAGCAAAACCAAGTCTTGGATTTCCATTGGAGGTTATTTCTGAAGATGGTGAGACCATTACAGTTGATGATCGTGATGGACTTAAAGTGCTACGAAGAAAATGTCACAGAGCTTTTCACGATCGCCCATGGAGACCGGGACATAGATTACATCATTTATGTTTCAAGCCAGTCTTCCCTTTATCAGTAGAATTTCCTAATGGATCAATTCTGGAAGCTGCGACACCGCGTACATTGAAAAATGCGCTCAGAGCGTGGAGGAGATCTGTAGACAATCCACAAGCACATCCTGTATTAATCTTTCCAATCACAATCGAATATAAAGATGGAACCTTGGTGGAAGTTGGAAGCAAAGAAGAATTAAAAGAGCTTAAAAAACAGTGTTATGATGGGGAATAATCCCGAAAAATCTATGTAGCATTTGTGGATTAATTCATCGGAGTAATTTATATCCACCGTGTTCAAGGTAAGCCCTGAAGTGATGTTAATAGCCCATGAGTTCCCAGGATTATTCCGAGGAATCATGGGCTTTTTAATTTTGAAAGAATCTGCATTATATTAGTATAATGAATCAGAGATACCCTTATGTTTTTAGAAAATTAAGAAACCACCTCTTTTACTTTCCTATAATTTTTTGTTTGAGTCAGACTACTATCATGGTTGGTGAGACATGCCCGGATGAGATATTAAAAATATACGGACAAAATATTTATGCTCCAATGGGAGATGAAGTAACCATGGAGTTTCGTGTAAATAATTTCCAAAAAATAAGATCATTTGTTTTTGCCATTAACTACGATGATAACTACCTACAATATATATCTGCCGAAGGATCATCGATTTCTTTTCCATCCACCTTCAATCCGCATTCAATTATAATATTGGATAACATCTCAATCCCGTTTACCTTAGAGGATAGTACCGTCATTGCTAAAGTAACATTTACTGTTTTACAAAATAGTGATGAGCCTATTCTTGTCACGCTTGATAATAAGGGATTACGAGGGGAAGCAGAGTTCATAGCTTATGATGGCGCTGAATTAGAATCGTTGCCTTATTGTGTAATATCTGGCAAAATAATTACTAATTGTACTGACCAAAATATAGATCTCCCGGGGGACTTAACTTTAGAAAATGGAGAAAACCTTGACGTTAAAACTAGTAAGACAATTCATTCTGAACAAGAAGTCTCAGGAGAAGGAAATCTCCTTTACCAGGCTGGAGAAAAAATCTTATTAAAGGAAAATTTTACAATAGAAAAACCCGCTGTACTTACAGTTTCCTTGGATAACTGTATCGATATAAATAAAGTAATAGGTAGGGTTTTAACTTTTTCTGATAAGCCTGTTGAAGGCCTGAGGATCCAATTGTTTTTGAAAGATTCTCTGGTAGATTTTACTTTCACTGATGCATCCGGAACATATGAATTTGTAAGAAGTGATCTCAATAGTTCAAATTTTCGAATTGTTCCCATTTACAACGATGTTCCCCTACCCATTCAAATTACCGCACTCGATCTTGTAGAATATCATCGATTCAAAATATTGACGAACAATGTCATTGAAGATAATCCATATGCCTTTATTGCCGGAGATATTAATCAAAATATGATCATTGACCATATCGATATATCTATGGCACAACTTCACATCTTGGGATGGCTTCTGATTCCACTTGATCGTAGAACACTGATTATAGATGTCGCTCAAGATCTTACTTCCAATAATGTTTACCCAATACACGAGACCATTAATACATTTCCCCGAAGACAATCATATGATTTTATATTTGTTGTAAGCGGTGATGTTAATGGTCAATAAATTGTCTATAAAGGAATGATATTCCTATATTTTGTATTTATTTCGCCAGGATGAAATTCATCCATCTAATTCTTTCGATCATTTTCCTTTCATTTGCGATTGTTCAGTGGAATGATCCGGATTCATTTATTTGGATCCTCGTTTACCTGATTATCTCTCTAATTGCCTTTATGGCTGTATGGTCGAGATATTTTTATTGGTTTAATCTGGTCTTTTCTTTAATCCTCCTTCTTTCTCTCTTGTTTTATATTCCGGATATCGTAAACTGGTTCGAAGATGGCATGCCCAATATTGCTAGTTCAATGAAGGCATCATCTCCTTATATTGAATTAGTAAGAGAGTTTTTTGGATTATTGATATCTCTTCTGACAATGTCCTTTTATCTTGCTCTTTCAAAAAAGAAGCGGACATGAGATTTACAGGGATTATTTTCATATTAATATTTGCATTTAATATAAATGCCCAGGAGACAAAACAGACTGGTTATTTCAATTTTACATGGAATGAAATAAAAGGGCAAATAATCCTTGAGATTCCAAATGATCGTTTGGGAGAGGAGTTCTTATACGTCAGTTCTCTTTCGGCAGGACTTGGATCTAATGATATTGGTCTGGATCGAGGTCAGCTAGGCGATGACAGGATCGTCCACTTTGAAAAAATTGGTCCTAAAATACTATTGATTCAATCCAATCAGGATTTTAGAGCCATCAGTGATAATCCGCTGGAGCAAAAAGCGGTAACAGAAGCATTTGCCCAATCCGTTCTATGGGGATTTGAGGTTATGGACTCGGTAGTAAAGGATGTTATAAAAATTGATCTGACGCCTTTACTTATGAATGATATGCATGGTGTGGTAAAACGGCTGAAAGCTAGAAATCAGGGAACATACAAATTCGATAAAACCAGAAGTGCGGTTTGGATGGAACGCACAAAAGCTTTTCCGGATAATTGTGAATTTGATGCACTTTTAACTTATACCGGTGAAGCTAAAGGCCAATGGATCAGAAGTGTTTCTCCGAC
>JAJCYJ010000138.1 GCA_029262975.1 Saprospiraceae bacterium | reverse complement strand
TATCCCATCCGTATCACCATTGGAAGCTGGTCTTTATAATTTCGTAGCTTGGGGACTACTTATTATGATATTTGTAGTTGTATTATTTGGATTCGGAAGAAGACAGGATAACGAACGTTTGCAATAGGAAAATTGAAAATTGAGTACTCACATATCTTGCATAATCATCCAGGCTAAATATCATTTCTCGGTGACTCCAAAATAAAAAAGATAAAAGCAACCGTAGATGAGCATTATAACTGGATTTTAAAAAAGGAATATGAAAATGAAAACCTTATGAGCACTACCAGAAGAGAAATTGAATATACAAACGCACTGACTAAAAAATAGGAAGATTGAAAGACTCCTTCATCAATTGTCTTCTACTTAATAGTTGTTAAAATGTAAAGAATTTAAAAAAATCAGAACATATGTCTAAACTTCGAAAAGATCAATTTGAGCTATATGATTTAAAAGTATGTGTAGAAAAGATCGATGGCCATTGTACTTGTAATATGGTCATAGGAGACTCATTTTACATAAAAGGGGGTAAAATTTCACTTCCTGAAGAATCAGACTTTTGCCTTTATGCACTGCAATCCACAATTCCTTTGTTACCCGCCAAACAAAGAAAGTCACATCCGGCTGATTGGATTGAAACTGACTCAAGAGTAGTTTGTCCAGACCCTGCATGCCAGTTAATTATGCGTATTGACCGGGTTCAAAAAAGGACTTTAGATCATGACGATGTCAGCCCGGTCAAATGGGATTCGATTCAATAAGTTGACTCTTGGGTATTGCTTCTATAGGCACGTTGGATTAGAACCCGCGCAATGTATCTGCCGGATTCACTTTTGCCACGCGCCATGTCTGAGATCCAATACTTGCCAGTCCAAGAAATAAGACAATTACCAATCCTGATAATAATTCCACTGGACCGATATTCACTCTAAATGCAAAATTTGCCAAAATTACCTGGTCGAATAAAAGATAGACAATGGGTATGGCAATAAATGAGGCGATAGCCAGAAGTATATAAAACCGTCTGGATAAAGAGAAGAATATCTGCCAAATGCTGGCGCCAAATATCTTTCTTATACTTACTTCTTTTGCCCTCGTCTCAGCAGAGAACATAGCCATACCTAGCATGCCAAGACAGGCGATACTGATGGCGAGGAATGCCAGAAAACTGAAAAGCGTCATTGCATTTTTCAGAAAGTCATACGAGTTATCCAATTGTTCTTGTAAAAAAGCTGCAGTAAAGCTATTATTCGGCTGAAGATTAACCCATACATCTTCTAACTGGGACATCGTGCCGGCAATATCTGTACTTGCGATCTTTAAATTTGCTGTATTAAAATATTGTGCATCAGGGATAAAAAAGAAGGGTCCGATAGGCTCTTCAAGGTGCGTGTAATTAAATTCTTTAACGACTCCGGTGATTCTGTACAATTCATCATTTAGACTTACTATTTCATCCAATGCATGGACAGCATCCCATTGTACTTTGGATAAGAAAGCTTGATTGACAATGATAGCATGTTGCAGTTGTCCATTCAGAATGGGTTGGAAATCCTCACCTGCAATCAAACTCATGCCATGATTTTTTAGATATGAATGGTCGGTAGCAATAAAGAATGATCTCAATGAGTCAGCGCCATCATTGATTTTTAGCCATGCTGAGTTTGTAGATCCCAATCCTGCAATATTGGAACAAAAGGAAATATTTCTTACTTCGGGGATTTTGGATATTTCATTTTTAAGAAGCTGATAGTCAGTATCAAATAGTTCGATGTTCAATATGTTTTCCTGGTCAAAGCCAAAATCTTTATTCAACGCGAATTTGTACTGCTTATATACAATGCTTGCACCAACAATAAATATAATTGAGATGGTAAATTGGAAAGTTATCAGTACACGACGAAGTGTAAATCTTTTATTTACTTTTTCTGATACCATGTTTTTAAGCACAAGTACTGGTTTGATCCTCGATAAAAATAGCGATGGAATAACACCGGCAAGGATGCCACTAAAGATTGCAAAAATGATAAAACTAACGATGACCCTTGGATCCAGATTCAAGTTGAATTGATCTGCCCTTGGTATGATTCTGTAAAACCCAGGCCGAATCATTTGGAAAAGCAAGATCGCGATACCCAGGGAGATTAAAGATATTACCACAGACTCAATAAGAAACTGTAATGTGATCTGGTACTTTCTGGCACCAATTACTTTCCTAAGGCCTACTTCTTTAGATCTTTTCAGCGCACGGGCTATAGACAAATTAGTATAATTAAAACAAGCGGATATCAAAATCAAAAAGGCGATAACTGATAAAATTATCAGAGGAATAAAAGTCATGGTAGGACCAATCTTGTTGCTTAATTCTGGTCCGGGTACGATTGAAAGAAGTGATTGCAAAGAAAATGTGGCACTCAAGGAATTCAATTGTGCATAATGCTGTGTAGTTAACTTATTTAATGTCGATTCTACCGCAGAGACATCACCATACTCATTTAGTAACAGATAGTTATAGTTAGAATATATGTCTCCCCATTTGTCAAGACTAGCAGAAACTAATTCATTCTTTTCAAGAGCTGCTAACGTGCTGAAAGAGCCTAATACTTCAAATTGTAAATGAGAATTCTTCGGTATGTCTTTTAGGACTCCATTTATTTTAAAATTGCCAAAAGAACCCATCTTAACTATTTGCCCTATAGGGTTCTCATTTGAAAATAATTTGTGGGCCGCTTTTTCAGTTATAACCAAAGAATACGGATCGCTCAAAACAGTTTTTGGATTACCCGCCAACAAAGGAAAAGAGAATATATCAAGAAACTTTTCGTCTACCAAATGCCCCTTAAGTGGTATTATTTTATTGTTAGCTGTTGCATCAGCAGAGAAAAATCTTCTAATTTGGGTTACCTGATCAATACCCGGAATGTCTTCCGTCAGGATTTTATATAACGGTTGTGGAGAAGTAGCTAATTGATCCTCACGATTATAATCATAGTTGGCATCAGTGATAACTCTGTATATACTTTCTTTTTTCGAATGAAAATGATCAAATTTTAACAAGTCAGACAGAAGGGCTATTATCAACAAACTCACGGTCATTCCAATAGCCAGGCCGGATATATTAAGCAATGAAAATATTTTGTGTCTTCTGATATTTCTTGTTGCCACTTTTAGATGGCTTCCAAGAATGGCCATATTGAGATATGAAGAGGGTGAAAGATTGAAACTCTTTATAACAGATGGTCTGATCATAAATAGAATTTCTTTTCGATATTGTTTTCTGGCATATTTTAATCCCTGGTTTTCCTTGTTTTTTATAAAATTTTCCAGCAGATCTCCTTCGAGTTCTTCGATATAGTCATCATGGCATATCCAATGAAAGAATTTCTTGAAGTAGATGGGTACTAAATTATCCGCGTCTTTCATGTTATATCAAGTTGAAAGTTTTGGAATGGCACGCCACATCGATTCTCTTATGTCTCTTGCTTCTCTGACAGCTTCTAATCCCGTATTTGTTACGGTATAATATTTCTTTCGCCTTCCTCCCCTTACCGCTGTTGCTCCTCCTGTTTCTGATTGAATAAAACCTTTTTCTTCCAGGCGTTTTAGTGCAGCATGGAGCGCTCCCCTGCTGATGTTGCGCTTGACCTCATCACTTAACCTTTCCTGGATCATGACACCATAGGCTTCACGATCCAAAACCAAAATGGTGAGTAAAACAATTTCCTGAAATTCACCGAGATAAGTCCCTTTCATCTATATGATTCTTAAATGAAGACTAAATATAGACAGAAAGAATTAACCTATGTATGTATTTCATCTTTTATAATCATCGGTTTGTCGAAAGAATAAATTAAAACCGCTTTCGGCTGGGCGATTTAGAAGACACAATGCTTTTCAGAATATGGATTTTCACTTTCTTCTACGTTGCTTTAATAACCATTTATATAAGTCAACAGACTCGTACATTTCTGTCCAGGCGTCATGGCCTTCTCTTTCGAAAGACGAGAATAAATGTCTCTTGCTATATAAACTTTGCGTACCCAAGGAAGAAGAACTTAAAATTTCAAATTTATCTTTTGTAATACTTTCTATACGCTTCACAGCCGTCGTTGTTGTTGTATAGTCCACCCGGTCATCACCGGTATTATGAGCAGCCCAGATAGGTAATGTTGAAAGAGAGGACCAATTTTCAACCCCTTCCAGCCCACCACATATAGGTGCAATTGCTGCTAATAGATGTGACATTTTTGATCCTAATCCCCAGGTTCCATGCCCTCCCCGACTCAGGCCGGATATATAGATTCTGGAATCGTCAATGCGATATTCATCACCTAAGTCATTTAAAATATTTGTTATAGCTTCTCCCTGATTATAAAATTGTCGATCTTCGAAACTTCCCTCTTTCATATGAGGCCCTACCACAATAAATGAGTCGAGACGGTATTGATCTATTTCTTCATCAAGGTCACTACTTTCTTTAATAGATTTCAATAAACCCCAATTCGCCAGGTCAATAACTTCTCCACCTACACCGAGCCCCCCTTGTAAGAAGATCAGAACCGGATATTTTTTAAGTTTATTCATATTGCGGTCATATGACTTCGGAAGATATAAGACATATCCGTCAATTACGTCACCTGGAAACTCACCTTTTATTGCTGCTATCTTTCCCGGAGTGACAAGCGTGGTTACCTGGCCCATTGAATATCCGGTTATGTGAAGAAGAAGCCAAAGTAAAATACTGATTTTTGAAGTGCCACTGACCATGTAATTCCAATTTTACATTAATCAACGCACCTGAAGTCTACAAATATTGTGTGTGACATTTGGCCATCGCAGTTTTCCTTCGTTTCTAATTCTTTTTAGGTCTTTACGCTTTTTACCCTCATATCTAATAGAGGAATTGACTTTAAAGCTTCATTTATTTTTCTAATAGGTCCGTTCTTTGTTTCCTCTAACAACTTGCTCTTTTCGGCAGCTTCTTCCCGCAAGTCATCCCCTCGCTGAACTTGCGACGCTGTAGGTAGAGCGGGTGCGTTTTCAATAGCAAACAGAATGGATAAAATTTCTTCCCTTAGTCGCGGACGAGTTCTGTAGTTCATCGATCCGGCGGGCCGCATTAGTTCATCCCTTTGAGCATCTAACGACTTAAAAGCATTAGTGATCATCTGAATCTCTTCTTTGTATTTATCGCCTTCCTCACTTTTTAGTCTCTTCTTTAGCGATGTAAGCTGTTCTTTTATAGCATCAATATCATTGATCATAACATTGGTCTGAGAAAGTACACCTGATAGCTGTTTGATCTGTTCCGCTTGTTGCTGATATTCTTCCGGGCCCAAGCCAATCCTTGGATCTGGTTTTACCTCTATTGTAGTCGATATTTCTTCATTATCGATTTTTATAATTGCAGTATATAATCCTGAGGGAACCATGGGTTGAAAGTTTCCTCTGACTCCCCCGCCACCTCCTTGTGTAAGCTTTGTTGGTGGATCTGCTCGCAAGTCCCAGTTGATCCTGTTGATGCCTATACTCAAGGTTGAATCTTTTAGTGTCCGGAATATTTCGCCATTTTCATTTTTAATGGTTACTACAGTTTCTTCAGCTGGTTTTTGAAATACTAATACATTAATATTTGTTCCGTAAGCCGGATTAGATGCTTTATAAGTTCGTTGTCCCAGGTTTTCAATTTGCTGATAGACGTGCCAT
>JAJCYJ010000137.1 GCA_029262975.1 Saprospiraceae bacterium | reverse complement strand
CTTGCACCCAAAGCCCAACACCCTCTTGACAAGAATGCATCGGCTACAAAACCCGCTGTAAAACGAATCCTGCTAAAGAAATAAACTTGAATATTTTACTAGCTAGGAGTAAGAATATTCCGTATTGCGATTGTTATCGAGACGTAGACTTACTTAGTCCAGAAAAGGAGGTTCTTAGACTCCAACAAGCGTAAAAAAAAAGGTGTGTCACCTGGTTATTGTTACTTTGATTAATGTTACGAGTTCTTGAAACTTTCCGAGAATGACTTCCGGACAAAGCGAGTGGGGGAGTTCTGAGTTTTGGAAAACGAGGGTATAATGTTACGGCTTCCCTATCAGAGTCTAGGATTACAGTGTTTAAAGTCAGCGAAAAGTCCAAATTGGCATGGTGACAAATAAAAAATTGCGATATTTACTTCTGTTATTAAGCCAACTAGTCATGACCAGATTCATTGTCCTTGTATTCTTTGTTTTAGTTGCCAATTCATTGTCATCACAATGTGTCTTACAGGATACTGGATTTCCTGCAGAAGCCAATAATTTTAAAGTAGCGGACTTAGCAGGACCAAATGGTCAGACATTTGTTGCATGTCAAAGCGGTCCAATTACTTCAATATCCATAAAAATGGATGCGACCAATATATACAATGGATTAATGAATTTGTGGATTACCGATGGTATTGTATTGGATTATCATCTATTGCCAGTATATCAAGTATGGAATGTTACTGCACCAATTACAGGCGTACAAACTATTAACTTGAACGTTCTCTATGATGTTGTCGCTGGCAATACTTACACATTTGGAATTAGCGCAGATGGTGTAGGTTCTCCCGTAATTGATGGTAATATTCCCAATTTGTATCCTGCAGGAGGTGCTATAATAAATAGTGGGGCCGGTGGTTCTATTAGGACAGATGCCAATTGCACTTTTTCTGTTACCATTGGCTCAAGTGCCATACCCACTTTGTCCCAATGGGGATTGATGATTTGTGGAATCCTACTCTTGATATTAGGGGTGCTGGGAGTGCGTAGAATGTCTTGGACGCAACAATCAGGGAAATGGGAAGTTTATTCGATAAAAAAATGATGAATGGCTGTGAAAAATGTGATCTATGTTTCTCCTTTCTCGAATAACCTGACAGGAAGGAGTTATAAGATTGGTTCCTTTTTTGAGACCCCTGGGAAACGAGTAATATTTAACCAGGGTTTTATGAGACTTGCGAGATTGTCTCCATTGTCACACTTTGATGTATAGTTTGGCAAGAAAAGTAAAATCCAGAAAAACTCAATAAAAGAATATATAGTACTGTTCTTCTAATTCAGAGTTCTGTATTCGCTTGGAGAGAATCCTACTCGTCTTTTAAACATTCGACTGAAATGTTGTGGGTGTTTAAAGCCTAACTCATATGCAATCTCACTTACTGAGTTATCAGGATCGAAGATTTTATCTTTCGCTATTGCTACAATTTTTAATTGGATATACTCGTGGGCACTTTTCCCGGTATCCTTTTTAATTAAATCACCAAAGTAATTGGGTGACAAATGCAGTTCTTCAGCAAAATGACTAACTGAAGGAATGCCAAGTTCTTTGGCTCTTCCTGTCTTAAAGTAGGTGCTTAGAGAGGATTCAAATTTATCGACAATACTTAAATTGACATTGTCACGAGTAATGAATTGCCTGTCGTAAAAACGCGTACAGTAATTTAAGAAGAGCTCGATATTGGATACAATAAGACGCTTGGTGTGTTGATCTATTCCTTGAGAAAGTTCATAACGAATCTTTTCAAAACAGTCCAATACTATTTTTCTCTCTCGTTCGGATATATGTAAGGCCTCATTCAATTCATACGAAAAGAAAGAATATTTATCCATGTTTCCGTCTCCCATAGCAGTACCACGAAGTAAGTCTTGATGAAACAAAAGGGCATATCCAGAAGGCTTGATGCTTGTATCTAGATTTTGGATGTTTACAACTTGTCCTGGCCCCAAAAAGACCAGAGTGCCGTCCTGATAGTCGTAATTTTGGAGGCCATAACTTATCTCACACTGCTGACCCTGCTTTAAAAAAACGGCGTAAAAATTATAGCGGACGGCTGGGACTTTTTCTTTAATCGTCCATGTTCCCTCCGATAGATCCACCATACTGACTAGAGGATGTAACGTGGATAAACCTAACCCAGAACAGTAATCAGCTACTTTATCCAAATCCTTTATCTCACTCATGTCCAACTTCTTTTCATTTAAAAATACCAAGTGATTTTAGATAATTGGTGTATTATCCTTATTTTCTGTAAAAATGGTTGGACAAACCGTAATACTGGTATGTCACATCAAAGGATAATATTATATTTTTAACGCACGGTCCATCAGTATTAGATAATGGATGTAACAAGAATAAACAATTTACAAATGTCAGAGATTCAACTTCATATCAACGGAAAAGACCATCAGATAAATGTTGATCCGAATACACCTATACTTTGGGTCCTCAGAGACCATCTAAACATGTCAGGTACAAAGTATGGATGCGGTATTGCTCAATGCGGAGCATGTACCATCCATCTTGACGGTGTAGCGATAAGATCATGCAGTTTGCCTGTTTCATCCGTTCAAGGCAAATCCATTACGACTATCGAAGGGCTTTCAAAAAATGGAGACCATCCTGTTCAACAAGCTTGGATAGAACATGACGTACCTCAATGTGGGTATTGTCAGGCAGGTCAGATCATGAGTGCAGCTGCATTACTCGAGGAAAATGCTCATCCAACGGACACCGATATTGACGTCGCCATGAATGGAAATATTTGCCGATGTGGTACTTATACGAGAATTAAGGCCGCCATCAAGACTGCTGCTAAAATCGCTTGATTTTTTGCAACCTATATTCATTTTTAATCATTAAGTAAACCACCATGTCTACAATTAAAACTTCCTTAGGAAGACGATCGTTCTTACAAACTTCCGCCTTAACCGGAGGCGGATTAATGTTGGGTTTCAGTTGGATGGCCTCATGTACACTAAAGACCGAAGAAGAAATTCTTTCCATGCCCAATGAATGGTTTGAAATAAACTCATATTTAAAAATAGGCGATAATGGTGTAGTCACAATTTATACACCTAATCCAGAATTTGGACAAAATGTAAGAACTTCCATGCCCATGCTCATAGCGGAAGAATTGGATATGGATTGGCAAAAAGTACTTGTTGAGCAAGCTCCTTTTCATGCGTCTAAGTACGGATTTCAGTTTACAGGAGGTAGCAGGGGTATCATGTCCCGTTGGGAACCACTTCGAATGGCCGGGGCATCAGCACGCCATTTATTAAAAGAGGCAGCGGCGCAGACATGGAATGTTTCCATAGATGACATCACAACAAAGTCCGGTTTCTTAATTCATGAAGGAACAGGAAATAAAGCAGGATATGGAGAAATGGCGTCGCTTGCAGCAACGCTGGAAGTTCCGGAAGAAGTTCAGCTGAAGGATATTAGTGATTTTAATATCATTGGAAAATCTCAGAAAAATGTGGATGCAAAAAGCATCGTCACAGGGAAATCGATGTTTGGCATGGATTACAAACAAGAAGGCATGCTTTATGCCATGATCGAGCATCCACCGGCATTTGGTATGACGTTAAGTGCAGTAGATGACGCCGCTGCCAAGGCAATGCCGGGAATCAGAGATGTGATTACCTTTAAGAGTTATAAAGATGGATTTGAAAAGGGAGGATTTGATACGAATGCCTTTCCTGAACTTGTGGCTATTATAGGTAATTCTACTTGGGAAGTCATGCAAGCCAAGAAAAAATTATCCGTCGACTGGAAGCCATTTAAAGCGTACTCGGAGACACTAAGCGGCTTCAGAGGGAAACAGACGGTTAATATTCCGGCTGGATTAGAATCTACAGAAAGTCACAAGACAAGGATGGCTGAACTGGCGGCAAAACCTGGTAGAGTCGTTCGTAAAGATGGGAATCCGGAAGAAGCTTTTAAGAAGGCAGTTAAAATTATTGAAAAAAGTTATTCTGCTCCTTTCCTCGCTCATAATTGTATGGAGCCTTTGAATGCATTTGCACATGTGGATGGAGATAAGGCTACTATTGCAGCTCCGATTCAAATTCCCGGAATGATTGTTTCGACTATCGCTTCCAGTCTGGGTATTCCTGAAGAGAACATCGAAATGGTAATGCCCCGAATGGGTGGAGGATTTGGTCGTAAGGCATATGGCCATTATGTGGTAGAAGCTGCAATGATATCACAAAAGATTAATGCACCGGTCAAGCTAGTATATACGCGGGAAGATGACATGACCAATGGTATTTATAGACCCGCCTATCAGGCAACTTACAAGGCAGCGTTGGATGAAAATAATAATCTGACGGCACTGCATGTGAAAGCCGGAGGTATCCCCGAAAGTCCATTATTCGCTAATCGTTTCCCGGCGGGTGCGATCGATAACTATGTAGCGGAAGAATGGTCCATTGACTCCAACATTACAATTGGGGCATTTCGAGCTCCACGTTCTAACTTCATGGCTGGTGCCGAGCAGGCATTCCTGGATGAAGTAGCAGAAGAAGCAGGAAAAGATCCTATTCAGTTTCGGTTGGATCTATTAAAAAGAGCAAAGGAAGATCCTGTAGGCGAACGAAATGATTATGATGCAGAGCGATATGCCGGTGTCCTCGAACTAGTAAGGGATAAATCAGCATGGGACACTGACCGGGGCAATTTGAACAGAGGCGTTTCTGCTTATTTCTGTCATAATACTTATGCTGCACATGTACTGGATCTCACAATTGAAAATGGGAAGCCTGTAGTTCAAAATGTATGTTGTGCAATCGACTGTGGAATAGTTGTCAACCCTGATGCAGCAGTAAATATGGCTGAAGGAGCTATTACTGATGGTATTGGAAATGCCTTCTATGGTGAATTGACATTTAAAGACGGGGTACCGGAAAAAACCAACTTTCACCAATACCGGATGATCAGAATGAGCGAGGCACCGAAAGAAATCGATGTTCATTTTGTACAAAATGAAATAGCCCCTACCGGAATGGGCGAACCTCCATTTCCACCAATCTTCGGTGCAGTGGCTAATGCAATGTATAAGGCTACAGGTGTGCGGCAGTATAGCCAACCATTTTTAGGTGACAAACAGGTTTTGGGTTAATCTCAATTAGAATAGAGCCCAAAGATTATTTCAACTATTTATAATTCATTTTCAAATGAAAAGATTATTCATTGGACTTTCGATGGTCCTCTTAGGATTCCATTTTTCTCATGCTCAAAATTCAAATGCCGAACAGGAAATTAAAGACCTATCTAAGGCGAAATGGGAATGGATGGCAGACAAAAAGGCAGATACATTATCGGATCTCTTTCATGATCAAGCCAGATTTGTACATATGGGCGGAACATGGGGAAAAGAAAGAGAAGTTAATATCATAAGGAGTGGGGGAATTCATTATAAAAAGGCCGATATTCATGAAGTCACAGTAGAAATAATTGATGATATGGCTTTGGTTTGGAATCGGATCACTTTGCTGGCCGTCGTAGGTGGAAATGAAGTGACCAATCCATTTATGGTGACGGAGGTTTATAAAAAGCAAGCCGGCAATTGGAAGTTAACCAATATGTCGTTCACGAAATTGATGACCAGGGATTGAATAGTCAAATACGGCTATGTCAATTAACAATGTGTCTTTCAAATAGAACTTATTTCTCAAAATCAAAAATCAGATCAATGAAAAAATTAATGACCGGACTAGTATTAGTCTTATTGTTTACACACTTTTCTTATGCACAGCATGCCACAACTGAACAACAAATTAAAGACCTCTCTAAAGCAAAATGGGAGTGGATGGCAGACAAAGATGTGGACAAATTAGCCGTTCTTTTCGACGACAAGTCAAAATTCGTACACAT
>JAJCYJ010000136.1 GCA_029262975.1 Saprospiraceae bacterium | reverse complement strand
AGAATCAAAAGATCTTGACAACCACGTGAAAGAAGATACCCGCATTCCTGCAGGTGACTCGGAAGATGCTGTGTTCGAAGAAGAAGCAATGGAAGTGCTTACTACTAAAAGTGCCATGATCAGATCTAAAAGGTCTGGGCCGGCAAGTGATCCAGCAAGGATGTCAGATCCGGCACCTGGCGAACCAATATCTACAGGGATTTTACCCGGTTTTAAGAAAACACCTAAAGCAGGACAAATTACGGCAGCAGAGTGGAATGATCTGAATAATTGGAGCGACTGGAATAAATTATTGGATAATCAGGATTATAATGAAATGCAAACACATTGGGAGCTTTTTCCCAGGTCGAGGTATTCGGTTTTTGTAAAAAACAAATATGAACTGCCACTACAGGACGTAAGGGTAGAACTTATGGATAAGACAGGAAAGGTACAGTGGGTAGCGCGTACTGATAATTCAGGAAAGGCTGAACTTTGGACGGATTTTAATAAAAGGGAAAAATCTTTTGAATATGTGGATGCCCGGATTACCGCAAATAATAAGTCATATGTCATCGAAAATTTAAAGACTATTGATGAAGGCGTAAATCACTATACGATCGATATGGAGTGCCGTACTTCTAAGACTGTGGATATAATATTTGCTGTGGATGCTACCGGATCTATGGGAGACGAGATAGATTTTTTACAGTCAGAATTAAAGGATGTGATCAACCGGAGTATTTCCAGCAGTTCTAACCTACAAGTAAGAATGGGGGCGGTTTTTTACAGAGATTCTTCGGATCAATATATTACTAGAGTGCAACCGTTTTCAGACGATCCACAGACTACACTGCAGTTCATAGGAGATCAAGAAGCACAAGGAGGAGGCGACTATCCGGAAGCCGTAGATGCTGCACTTGAAGAATCCCTTGCTCAGGATTGGAGTGAGGAAGCAGTAGCGCGAATCATTTTCTTGCTACTTGACGCACCTCCACATCATAATTCAGATGTCCTGAAAAGGTTACAGATCCAGGTGGCAGACGCGGCCAAAGAAGGTATTAAAATCATTCCGATAACAGCAAGTGGTATTAACCGGCAAACAGAATTTTTAATGAAATTTATGGCCATTGCGACCAACGGAACCTATGTTTTTATTACCGATCATAGTGGGATAGGTAATCCTCACCTTGATCCGGTCGTGAAAAATTATGAAGTAGAAAAATTGAATGATTTATTAGTCAGATTGCTTTACAACTACACAAAATCTAATGGATGTAATGCTAATGAACCAGTCACTGCCGGGATAAGTATCTTTCCAAATCCAGCGTCAGATCATGTTAACATCACGACGGATAAACCAATCAGGATGTTAAAGATTCTTAGTAATAGTGGCAAACTTATGTCGACCAAGAATGATATCGGGGTAGGAGAGACGCGTATTGGTCTCGAAGGCCTGATCGATGGTGTTTATACCTTGCAATATGTGATAGACGGAAAAGATCATGCACAGCCAGTTGTCCTAATAAATGGCAGATGATTACTCCAGTTGAATTGACGAACCAGGTGGAGGTGGGAAAGCAGGATCAATATTGTTTATTTTTATTAAGTCTGCCAGTTTAATTTTCCTTTCTCGTGCCACATCGAATAAGGATTCATATGGTTTTAGCTTATAGCTCCTGTCTCTACGTTTCTCCATTTTCAATGTAAGTGGTGTCATTGTAAATGGCAATTTTACTGGATGATCAAAGGGACTTTGTTCCGTTATGTCAATTTTAAATACGGAGTTCTGTACTGGTAATAAGCTCAGTTTAGCAATTTTACTCTTCATGGCTCCGAATAGCAAATATCTACCCTTTAATGTTGATGAGTCGTAACCAAGGTCTAGTAGATTTTCAAATCCTCCTACTTGTGAAAGAAAATAATAGAGATCTGTCTGCGGTAAAGTGAGATAATATCCTTTACTGGATTTTGGGATATAGCCCTTTAAGTAAGATGGGTTATATATGCCAATAGTTGACTTGCTCAGCCCTGTAATCTTGCTGATTTGAGAAAATGTGACATAGTCATATATGCTAACTGTAGCAAGTGTATTAGCAACATCGGAGTATTCAGGATGCAAATTATGAACATGTGAATAGTTCATCAAATAACTTATAGCTACATATTTTGGGATATATCTTCTTGTCTCTCTTGGTAGGTATCCCCGCCCTTTCAATGACCAAAACTCTTCTTCATTGCTATGACGCAATGCCTTTCGGACGTTTCCTGGACCACAATTATATGCAGCGAGGGCGAGCGTCCAGTCGTCAAATGACAGGTAAAGATCTTTCAGGTATCGTGAAGCTGCTTGTGTAGACTTAATCGGATCTCTGCGTTCATCTACTGTGCTATTGATTCTGAGTCCGTAATTTTGGCCTGTTCCTTTCATAAATTGCCAAAGACCGACAGCACCTGATACAGAGACGGCTTCTGGTCTTAGTCCAGATTCAACGATAGAAAGGTATTTCAATTCGTGAGGAAGACCTTGCTTGTGAAACTCTGCTTCATAAAGCGGAAAGAACTGCTCACTGAGGCCTAAAAGACGCTCTGATCCTTTACGGTATTTCTTTATGTACGTATTGATAATAGTATGGACTTCTTCGGAGTATCGAAGATCCACTTTAGAATTTAAGCTTTCTATTCTCTCCTTCAAGTCATTTTTACTGACTTCTGTATGAGAGGACACGTTCCCCGTTGCCAGGGTGGGTGTTGAAATAAAAGCAAACAATACTACGACTATCACGATATTAGTCGCGATAAACATTATTTTGTTCATGGGTCAAAATATTTAATCAATCGGTTTTGCAATGTCCAATATGAAAAAGATAATTTTGAGAAATTGGGGTTTCGCTTCCCAAATATTCTTCTTCATATTAAATTTAGTACACATGTGTTAACTAAATTGGCCGCAAAGATATACTTTCCGCCGCTGTAAGACAATAATTAACACATATGTGAATATTTAAATGTAAAATCTATACTGAGATAGTTACAAATGCTGTACCAATAAGGTCAAATCCATAGTCAATTATTGTAAAACAGGGGTTACTTCCTATTAAAAACAAGGGTTTTGACTAGGATGAGACGAGTTTTGGCATCTTTATGTTACAAGGATAGACATAACGAAAGAAGCTTTCGTTCATCGTATAAATCAGACATGATTTGTACGCCAAAAGGCAAAATTAGTTGTTCATTTTGCTGAGGAATAGAAATAGCGGGGTATCCACCCAAATTTGCAAGGACCGTATAGATGTCTGAAAGATACATAGACACTGGATCTCCTGACATCTCTCCGCGCTTCCAGGCGATATCGGTCGTTGTCGGCATAATCAGAAAATCATATTCGGCAAAGATTTCTTTCATACGATCAATGATTAACGTCCTTACCTGTTGCGCCTTAGTAAAATAGGCATCAAAATAGCCTACACTCAATACAAAGGTCCCCATCATTATTCTTCTCTTCACTTCTGCACCAAACCCCTCCGACCTGGATCGTTCATATAAATCTTCCAGTTGCTCGAAGTCTTTGGCTTGGTGTCCATATCGTATGCCATCATAACGGCTAAGATTTGACGAAGCCTCAGCAGTAGTCAATACATAATAGGCAGGGACAAGATAGGGCAAGAGTTCAAAGGAAATAGGTGTGCATTCATGATTTCGATCACGTAACCCTTCTATAAATGACATCGTTCCTTTACGAATATCAGGATTCAACCCTGGGTGATCGAGTACTTCAGGTATGTATGCGATCTTATATTGTTGATCAACAGGGTGCTTAACAATCTCAGGAGGATCCATGTTTAAGGAAGTCGCATCCATGGGATCTTCGCCTGACATTATATTTAAAACTCGTGAAATATCCTCTATTCCCTTGGCCAGGACACCGATCTGATCAAAGGACGAGCCATAAGCTATCAACCCATATCTGCTGATCCTTCCATAACTGGGCTTAAATCCATATATACCACAAAAAGCAGCAGGTTGTCTTACACTACCTCCGGTATCACTTCCGATGCCTATGAGACATGTGTCTCTTTCCACTGAGACTGCCGCCGCCCCACTTGACCCTCCAGGAACCCTTTCAGAATCAAGTCCATTAAGCGTAGGGCCATAGGCGCTGTTTTCATTTGTACTGCCCATGGCAAACTCATCACAATTAGTTCTACCTATTATGATCGCATCTGCATCTAACAATCTTTGAATGGCGGTACCCGTAAACTGAGAAGTAAATCCTGCCAACATTTTCGACGCGGCACTTACTTTGTGATCCTTATAACAAAGGACATCTTTAATGGATATGACCGCTCCAAATAGAGGACCTAATGACTCGCCCTTCTGAATTTTTTGATCTAAAGATGCAGCCAATGCCTTGGCCTCTTCTTTATAAACCTCAATATAGATGTTCAGGTCTGTTGTTTCCTCAATCCTTTTTAGATAGGATTCGACTAACTCCGAGATGGTTTGTTGGCCATTTCTTAGAGACTTTTGAATATCTGATAAACTTCTGCCTTGATTCATTTAAGTCCACATCTTTATCAGTGTCTTCAGGGATTCTTTGCTTTGATCTCCTGTTGACATATTCTTAAGTGTTAGGAGTCCACTCGCTTGTTCGTCTGTTCCTATGATGACCGCATAAGGATATTTACCCTGATGAGCATATTTTATCTGCTTTTTGAATTTTGCAGGTTCTGGATATATATCCACGGCTATTCCTGCATTTCTCATAGCAACAACCTGGGCAAAGGCATATTTATGCGATTCGGGATCCATGGCAAGTACGATGGCTTTGACATTCATTAATTCTTCATCCTCGAATAAGCCCAACTCTTCCATCACATCATAAATTCGCTCTGCTCCAAATGAAATACCGACTCCTGAGACACCTTTCATGCCAAAAACGCCGGTTAGATCGTCATATCTGCCACCTCCTGCGATACTCCCCATTTGAACATTCTTCGCCTTTACCTCAAAAATGCAACCTGTATAATAGCTCAATCCTCTGGCTAAAGTAGCATCAAAAGAGACTTCATTTTTATGACCAACAACATCAATATAATTGTGATATTCTTTTAACTCTGAAATGCCCTTCATACCTGTTTCTGAAGACGAAAGCGCTTCTTCCATTGGTGCAAGAGCCGTTAAACTCAGTAGATGAAGTGCTCTTTGAATACCTTCTTCTGGCAAGTTTTTTTGAATGAGCTCTGACAGCACGCCTTTTTGGCCAATTTTATCCAACTTATCTATGCTTACCGCAAAATCTGAAAATTGGTGATGCAACCCACAGACTTCAGCTATTCCAAAAAGCACTTTACGGTTGTTCACCTTTATAATCACCGGTATTTTTAATGCGCTATAGACTTCGTCGATAAGACAAGTTAGTTCGGCTTCACACATCAGGCTATTTGAACCTACGACATCTGCATCGCACTGATAAAATTCCTGGTATCTCCCTTTTTGAGGCCGGTCAGCCCGCCATACAGGTTCAATGGCATATCGTTTAAATGGAAATTGAATATCATTTTGATGCATCACTACATACCGGGCAAATGGAACTGTCAGATCGTATCGGAGCCCTCTTTTTGAAATACTTGAGGTCAATCTGGAAGAATCTTTTTCCTGAAGTGCATTTTGATCTGCTTTGGCCAGATAGTCACCATTATTTAAAACCTTAAATAAGAGTTGGTCGCCCTCATCGCCATATTTCCCGGTCAAAGTGGAAAGATTTTCCATGACAGGTGTAGCAATACCCTTGTATCCGTATTTTATAAATATGGACCGAATCGTGTCAAAAATATAATTCCGCTTGGACACCTGTTCAGGGAGAAAGTCCCTCGTGCCTTTAGGGATGCTTGGTTTACTCATTTAAAATGCGGATGTAAACTGTCCTAAAAATCGGTTGTCATTTTCAAACAAAAGTCGAATATCACTAATATCATATTTCTGCATCGCCGAACGCTCAATTCCGATACCAAAAGCATATCCCGAATATACTTCTGAATCGATCCCACAATTTTCAAGAACATTAGGATCAACCATTCCGCAACCCAAAACTTCCAACCAACCAGTTCCCTTGGTCAACCTACGTGTGATATCCGTTTCTGTGCCTAGCCAGACGTCCATTTCAGCACTCGGTTCTGTAAAAGGAAAGTAACTGGGTCTTAACCTGATGTCAGTTTTAGCCCCGTACATTTCGCGTGCAAAATATAGTAAGGTTTGTTTCATATCAGCAAACGAAACACCCTTGTCCACAAAAAGCCCTTCGACCTGGTGAAATTGACAATGCGACCTTGCTGAAATAGTTTCATTTCTAAATACTCTGCCTGGAGCGATGATTCTAATCGGCGGTTTTTGAGTCGTCATCACCCTTGCCTGGACCGAACTCGTATGGGTTCTTAGTAGCATAGAATCTGAGCCTTCGAGATAAAATGTGTCTTGCATATCTCTTGCGGGATGATGCTCGGGCGTATTCATGGCTGTGAAATTATGCCAATCATCTTCAATCTCCCTATCTTCTGCCACGGTAAATCCAATTCTTGAAAACACATCAATCATATGATTTAGGACAAGCGACACTGGATGACGCGCACCTATATTGAGTGGACCAGGGGGCACCGAAAGATCGATGGATGTGCCTTTTGAAGTAGTTGTGCCTGAGTTCAGGGCTGATTGACAAGATGAATATTTAGCTTCAGCAGCTTGCTTCAGTTGATTCAGCTTCAAGCCAAATTCTTTTTTCTGTTCGTTTGGCACATTTTTCATCTCGGCAAATAAGGGCTTGATGATATTCTTAGTGCCGAGAAATCTTATCCGAAATGTCTCTAAATCCTCATCTGTCCCGGGATTACTGAGATTGATTTCATTGAGTAGCGTACTTACCTTTTCAAATATATTGTCTGACATATGTATACATGATGAACAAAGAAGCTGCAAAGGTAATCCTTGCCTTTTAATTACTTTTGGCTAAAGCATGAAGAAGATTAAAAAAGATCAGGAGGCTGACAAAACGAGTGTACTATCTAAACGCGAATCGGACATATTCTTTGCGCTCTGTGCACTCCTTATAGCAGGCATCTTCTATTCTACAGCGTTGGTTTCCATTTGCATGGCTGGAATTGTCCTTCTTTCTGTCAGACATGTGAGTGTCAGAAAGTGTGTTGACTTTTTATCAGATTATAGATTTATGCCTTTTCTTTTAGTGTTTCTTCTTGTCTTTCTTTCTGGTGGCAACTCAAGTAACCAGGAAGAATGGAAAGTTGCCGTTCGGATAAAACTTCCTTTCCTTTTACTTCCTGTGGCAATCTATATGTTACCTCAAGTAGATTATCGACGCGTGCTACAAATACATTTCTGGCTTTTGACGACTTGTGTTATTGTTGGTATACCTGTGCTCTACTTTGCTCTTATCAACTACGACGACATGCTTTTGCGCATCAGTCAAGGCCAATATATTCCCGCTCCTGTCGAACATGTGAAATATAGTATGTTTAATGCCTATGCTGTAATGACAGGTGTACTGTTGTACACACATTCCAAAGGGCACGATACAAAGACGATGAAGAGACTTACCCTGCTTGGGACGATTTTTGTCTTCCTGTTAATGCACCTTTTGGCAGTCCGAACAGGATTGGTCATTGTGTATATTTCACTTTTGCTCTATGGCTCTTATGAGTCTTTTCAAAGAGGTTCGCGAAGAATGTTGATAGGGACTTTAATCGCAGTGATGGTGTTACCACTTATGACTTATCAAGTGGTGCCAACGATTCGGCAGAAAATAGGATACATGTTGTACGACTGGTCTAAATATCAGGATAAGAGGGGAGAGCATTATTCTGATAGTGAAAGAATTATGTCATATAAAGCAGGATGGGAAATTTGGAAAGGTGCACCAATAATGGGCGTTGGATACGGAGATGTCAGGGATCAGACCCATTTATATTATGAGGAAAAATATGCAGTGTCAGACCTATTTAAATTACCGCATAGTCAATTCTTGTTATTGCTATCTGGGAGTGGTGTGCTTGGCTTGTTTATGTT